>JAOZSB010000124.1 GCA_029939895.1 Desulfobacterales bacterium | reverse complement strand
TGGGTCAAATTTGCATTGTCGTTGGGGGTCATTTTTAGGTTGACGTTACGATTTTTGACCTTTTTTGTAATTTTGAGGTAAATAAAGATCCCCAACTACCTTTGATCCTTCACTTAAAAAGTTGACTTTGTTTATCCCGACATTAAAATCTGTGGGGCTGTCTTGTGACATTTGGCCGACCATCTGGGTGAATCCACCAGCCTGTTGTTGTCCCATGCATCCAAAAAACATCATCATAATCATAACTGCAAATAAAACTTTTTTCATTTTGTCACTCCTTTTTTTTGTTATTTTTGGTTAATAAAAATTTTCTTCACAGGTGTAGGTATAAATTAAAATTTTCAGCCGGATTTATCAACCGACTCAATAAATCCGAACCTATTTTTTGAATAATATTTTGGTGAAAAAGTTATTTAGCTGAAAATACAGAATAAAATAAAATCATAAAATCTTACTTTTTTTCTCAGTACCTGTGATTTTTATCTTCTTGAGAAGGAATTGACTTTGAATAGGATCAGAATCAAGCATCAGAATCAAACGTCAGAATCAAGCGTCAGAATCAAGCGTCTGAAGTGTGTGATTTTTTATATTGAGACGGGGTCATGTTAACATATTTTTTGAAAGCAGTATTAAAAGTTGATTTTGAATTAAACCCAACATCAAAGGCTATGGCAATAATCGTGATATTCTGATTTGCCGGATCAAGCAATCTTTGTTTTGCTTCTAATATTCTCATGGAATTGATGAGTTCATAAAAGTTTAGTTTCATTTCTGTATTAATAATCTGCGAGAGTTGATAGGAGGGTATACCAAGGTGGTCAGCCAGGTTTTGCAGTTTTAAGTCCGGGTCTATATATGGTTTTTCCACTTCCAGGTATTTAATCAGGCTATCTTTATGTCTTGAAATATCATCCTTGCTTAAACTGGAGTATTCGTATTTAGGAGGCTGTTTAACAGGGTCCTGAGAATTTTCCGCCCTTAAAGATGCTGGAGCAGGCACTTCCTTTGGTGGAGCTGCCGGGGCAGTATTTATTGCGGCCTCTTGATCTTTGGTTTGAGCTATCGGTTGAGCTATAGATTGAGATATGGATTGACCATCCTCCATAATCAACTTGTCCCATCGATCACTAAATATTTCAGGTTGCCGCAATGCATGCCAGCCGATTAAAAAAATTACCATGCATAAAAGAACAGGCACAAGCAGTTTATTTTCATAACCAACCTTGCCATAGGCAGTTAAAAACCGGAACAGGGCAGTCATCCAAATCACACCAAATGCCATTAACAGATTTTTTAACCAGTCTAATTTTATTTTTTCAATGTTGGAATAAAACTCTTTAATGTGTCGCTGATGCGCAAGGACAATTTTATAGGAAAAACCAAAATAGGAAAAAAAGACGATTACCCAGAAACTGCGTTCAATTGTCCATGATAAAGTAAAAGGCTGTGATGATAAAGAAGCGATTTTTGTTGCTGGATCAGAAAAGAAAAACGGAATCATGATAATAGTATAACCAGCAAAAGGGATCAAATGTAATGTATCTGTCCAGGTAAATCTGAAACCTGGAGAGGTCAGGGCTTTGCAATAAAAATAAACAAGAGCACACGCAAGAATAAAAATTGGACGATAGGTTCGGATAAGATGTGGATATTCAATAATTCCACTTGTGTTGCTCAAAATTTTAATAAGTGCGTAAAAAGAGAATAATGCAATCAATCCGCTTAATAAATAATTAGCGGTTTTGTTGCTGTGTCTGGAGGTTAGCAGAGCAAAAACAAGAAGAAATCCCTGCGTGACTAAAGCAACCATCAGGAAAAAAAAGAAATTTGTCGGCATCGGTATAGCACTTTCAATTTTTTAAAAAAAAATACATCGGAGAAATAATCAGATGCCCTCCCGCATGGGTAACATCGAAAAGGCATCTATTTTTTTGTGCAATTCTATAGCAATGAGCAATCGGCAAGCCCGGCGATTGCTCATTGCTGATAATGTTTAATCGTCACCACCGCCAAATATCATAAGCATCATGATAAACAGGTTGATAAAATCAAGGTAAAGTGTAAGGGCACCGATTATTGCGCCTTTTCTTATAGTACCTGCATCAAGGTTATCCGGCTGCGTCATGGCCATTTCTTTGAGCTTCTGGGTATCATATGCAGTAAGGCCGATAAAGACAATTACGCCTACGTAGCTGATTATGAAATACAAAAGAGAGCTACCAAGAAAAATATTAACCACCGAGGCTATGATAATACCAATGAGACCCATGAACATAAAAGAACCAAGGGACGTAAGGTCTTTTTTTGTGGTCATGCCGTAGATGCTACAGGCTGTAAATGTACCTGCGCAAATAAAAAATGTGGTTGCTATGGTGGCCCCTGCATATCTTATGAAAATAAAGGAGAGCGTGGCTCCGTTAAGTGCTGAATATATCATAAAGAGGGTGGTTGCTGTTCCGGCCTTCATGTCTGCAACCCGTGAGCTGAGATACCAGACAAGGGCGAATTCCCCAATCAGCATGCCATAGAAAATCATAGGATTGCCATAGATAATATTGAGGAGAACCTGGCTGTTTGCAACCCAAAATGCTATAATGCCTGTTAGTGCAAGACCCGTAGCCATCCAGTTGTAGGTGCTTCTAATAAAACTGTTTACAGCAATTTGTGCTTTATCACTTTGATATTGAATGTTTTCCATTTACTCCTCCTTGAAGCGAATTGACTAATTATTTATAATATGGTGTTAATTTTCTTAGTAATATTCATATTGACTAAATGAGTAATTCTTAATATAATAATTCAATGGCTTGGAATCAAGTAAAATAGGAAATTTGAAAAAAAAATGAAGAATGAACAGCTTTTTCAGGAGTTGAAAGACCTGGCAGAAAAAATAGGCGTCAAAGTATCTGAGCAGAGTTTTAAAGCCACAGGAGTTAAGGCTAAAAGCGGTTTCTGCAAGGTAAAAACAGAACCGATTATTATTCTGGATAAACACAGATCATTAAGTGAAAAGGTTGATGTACTTATAAATTGTCTGCGTGATATGCCACATGATGATATATATGTTGTACCTGCTGTCAGGGAACGCTTAACAAAAAAACAGAAACCAGAAAAATAGTAATTAATGAGTCAAAAAAATTAAATCAGCAACTTAAAGGTAAATATATAAATCATATCAGTACTGTAAAATAAATAGTGAGATTTATTTCTAATTTTAAAATTGAATCTTTGGAATAAACAAAAGTCTAAGCTTCGTTAATAATTTAACTTTGGAGAGATAGAATGACACAAGAATTCACTGTTGTAACCCAGGGATTAACCAGCACCCCACTTAGTGCAAACGGTAGCTATGACGTTCTTGACTGGGGAGAAATGAGTGCTGAAGAGCTAATGAACTTCTTTCAGGAAATTTTAACCGTTGAAGAGCTTGACTATTCAACTGATGAAGACCTTTGTCAGCCAAACGTGATGGTGGATAATCCTGGAAAAGGGCTTACCTCTGATAATGTTAGCTTTTATCTTGATGATGGACAGCTTTTCCTTTTTGACTCAATTAACGATATAAATGTATCTGTATCAGCCTTTGAAGCAGTTTCCCTATGCTCTGGACACATGTCTTCAAAAGACCTTGAAAGTGAAGAAGAACCACCTGCTGATTCAAATGCGACACCCATGGGGCAGCCAGTACCTCCGCAACCACCGCCATTCGCACAACCCATGCAGCAACCACCAGTCAACGCCAAACCAGGCTGTGCAAAAGTCAGTGCCCGTGTAATCGGGATATTTATTCTTGTAATCGGAGCTTTAGCAATGTTGGGCGGAGAACCCGGTGGCGGATTAATGTTCATGTTTATTGGAATTATCCCGGCAGCATGGGGTTTTACAAAAAGTAAATATACCCGTACAGATGCAGACATGGCAGCTAACGATGCCGCGATGACAGGCATGATGCACAACCATATGTCAAATTACGATGATGACTATAACGATTCATCTGACTACGATGGTGGTGGTGATTTTGAATAATTGATGAACCACGAAAATTTGCTAATAACCATAGATTTTATTTCAGTGTCTTACGTAGTTATAATAATGATTTATAATTTTCAAATCTTTGGATAAAACAAGAGTCTAAGCTTCGTTAAAATTTTAAGTTTATTAGGAGATTAAACATGGCAAAAGAATTCAAAGTTGAGGCCCAGGGATTAGACAAGAACCCTCTTCGCGCAAATGGAGACTATGGAGTAGTTGAGTTTGGTGAAATGAACGCTGAAGAGCTATTAGGCCTCCTTCAAGAAGTTTTAACCATTGAAGAACCAGACTATTCAAGCGGTGATGACCTTTGTCAACCGAATGTGCTGATTGACAATCCAGGAAAAGGATTGACCCCTGAAAATTTAAGTTTTTCTCTGGGTGATGGCGAGCTTTTTCTTTACGATACAATCAATGATATCAGCTTTACGGTATCACCCTTTGAGGCGGTTTCCCTGGCATCTGGCCACAAAACTTCAAAGGAAATGCTTGAGGAAAAGGGGGAATCTGAACCAGCAGAACCCGTAGTAGAGCAGGCTGCGCCACAGCCACCGCCACAGCATCGACCAATGGCTCCAACCAAAGCAGGCCCTTTAAAAACTTTTGCAAAAGTAGTCGGAGCTTTTATTCTTACGATTGGAATCTGCATGTTCCTGGGTGGAGTAAAAGGTGCTGGTTTTCTGGTGTGCATTATCGGAGCTGTCCCAATCTGGTGGGGAATGAAAGGCGGCACAAAGCCCATGTCAGAAGAAGATAAGGCTGGAGGTGATGCCATGATAAGAGAAATGAAAAATGAAATGAAAAGGGAAGAATGGGAAGATCAGCAGGAAGAGGCAGACTCAGGTGATGATGGTGGTGGCGACTTTGAATAATTAGCGATTATTTTTAGCTATAAGTGATATTAAAATAAATTTATAAAACCCCCTTTAAGAATGAATGGTTTCTTAAAGGGGGTTGTTATTTCTGGGGAGTTGAAATGCTAAAAAAACAATTGGTTACAACAGGAGCTATTAAGCTTTAAGCCTTCATCAAGTCCATGCCCAGTTCAAATGCCTGGTTGTTGATATCAAGAAATGCAGGTGGAATTCTATCTGCCAGTACTTTCAAGACAGACTCCGGTTCCACGACTTCCGTAAGGGCAACCACCGCACCAAGCATACAGATATTAAGCACAATAGGATTTTTTATTTTATCCATTATGGTCTCATACATAGGCAGTTCCCATTGCCTGGCATCCACTTTTTTCTGAACAGTCACATAACGGGAATCAGTCAAAAGCATCCCACCGGGACGAATGGCGGGATTATATTTTACATAGGACTCCTGGGTCAGGCAGACAAGTAAATTTGGCTGGTTTGCCTTTGGGAAGTAAATAGTCGAATCAGAGATTATTATATCAGCACGTGTTGCGCCACCTCTGGCTTCCGGCCCGTAAGACTGAGATTGAACCGCATTTAAACCATTATGCAATACCGCAGCCTCGCCCAATATAATCGCAGCGGTGATAACACCCTGACCGCCTGAGCCTGAAAAAACTATCCTTAATCGTTCCATATTATATCCTCTGGCTACAATGAAGCTGGTGACTGCTTAATCACAATCGATCCACAGCATCGAAAAATTATCCTTTATTTTTGGGCTGCTTCAATAACTTTATCATATTCATCACAGTATTCCGGCATATCCCTTTGAACAAAAATGCCCCGTTCAATAAGCTGGGGGTTTTCCTGCTTTGCTTTTGAGCCAATACGTGTTGTGTTATTTTTGTACCATTCCATCATTTCTATCTGTCCGCCCATATTATTTTTACGGCTGAAATAAGTAGGGCACTGTGACAGAATTTCAATCACAGAAAAGCCTCTATGTTCAATAGCCTGCTTAATAAGGTCAGTGATCTGCCTGGCATGAAAGGTTGTGGTGCGTGCCACAAAGGAAGCACCAGCAGCCTGCGCAAGGGCGACTACATCAAAATTATGATCAATATTGGAATAGGGTGCTGTTGTTGCAAGTGTTCCGTATCCAGATAAGGGAGAAAACTGCCCACCAGTCATACCGTAAATCCGATTGTTCATCACAATAGCAGTCATGTCGATGTTACGCCGGGCAGCGTGAATAAAATGATTCCCGCCGATTGCCAGGGCATCACCGTCGCCCATAGGCACCATGAGTTTCAATTTTGGCTGGCTCATCTTAACGCCGGTGGCAAATGCCAAAGCCCGGCCATGCAGAGTATGCAGGGTATGGAAATCCACATACCCGGAAATACGGGCGGAACAGCCAATGCCGGAAACCATGACAATATCGCTTTTATCCATGTCCAGTTCTTCAACAGCCCTGAGCATATTATTTAGTATGATGCCGTGACCGCAGCCAGAACACCAGATATGAGGAAAAAACCTTTCCCGGATATAGTCCTTGACAGGCATTGTCAAACCCCCTTTCCGTGGATAATACGCAGCATATTGCGAATATCAGTAGGCGTGATGAAAACGCCGTCAACTCTGTTGATCAGGAATACTTTATCAGGTGGGAGGGACATCTTTACAGGTTCGAGAATTTGTCCCATATTCATCTCAACCACCACCACATAGCGAGCATTCTCGCATTTTTCTCGAATCATACCAAAGGGGAAGGGCCACAGGGTCTGTAATTCCAGAAGACCAAGCCGCTCGCCACGCCGTCGCCGGCTTTCAACCACATGCAGAGCAGACCTTGCAGATGCACCGTATGAAATCAGGATGGTCCTGGCATCTTCAAGATAATATTCCTTATGTTTTTCAATAGTATATACACGGTTGTTAATTTTATCGACAAGGTGATGCATCAGGCCGTGAACAACTCCAGGATTGCTGGTAGGAAAGCCCCACATGTCATGTGCCAGCCCCGTAACGTTATAGCGATGCTCACTTCCAAAATCAGACATTGGAAGCCGTCCGTCCTCCCGCGGGAGGTATGGATGATAGTCCACGCCTTTTTTTACGGAAGTTCTTAAACGTTCTACAAGGGGGAGTTTCCCTTTTTCAGGCAGGATAATTTTTTCTCTCATATGCCCGACTACTTCATCAAAAAGAAGTATAACCGGGGTTCTGTATGTTTCTGCCAGATTGAAAGCTTCCACAGTAATTTCAAATATATCCTGATGATTGGAAGCAGTCATGACAATAATTGCATGATCTCCATGTGTGCCATGTCGTGCCTGGCTGACATCTCCCTGGCTTGGGCCTGTGGGTAGTCCTGTGGATGGGCCGCCACGCTGAACATTAACGATAACGCAAGGGATTTCAGCCATGATGGCGTAGCCCAACCCCTCCTGCATAAGAGAGTAGCCCGGGCCGCTGGTGGCTGTTAGAACCTTATGGCCGGTTAATGACGCACCGATAATTGCGCAAATTGAAGAAATTTCATCTTCCATCTGCAAAAATTTTCCACCTATTTGAGGCAACCTGGTCGCCATATGTTCAGTAATTTCAGTTGAGGGTGTAATCGGATAACCAGCATAGAAGTCAAGCCCGGCATATAGGGCTGCTTCAACTACAACCTGGTTTCCCTGAATGAATTTTACTAGATCAGGCATGACTTTGCTTCCCCTGCTAAAAGGTTAAAATACTTCAATCGGTAATTACTTCAATAGCCAGATCCGGGCATCTGAGTTCGCACATTTTGCAACAGATGCAGTCATCAGGAAGCACAACCATCACTTTATCATTGTCATCAAGTGCTAATACTTTTTTAGGACAAAAATGAACGCAGATACCGCATCCTTTGCACCACTCCTGATTGATGATATGTTCCTTTAATTTGAGCTTTGCCATATAAGCGTCCCCATGATGAATTTTAGGCATTGTTGTTATTATTTGATAGAAGAAAATGCCTAAAAAGTCAAGGAATCAATTCTAATAAAAGCAAGGAAGGGCAGGGGAGTAATGTTGAAGAGCATGGAAAAAAAGTAATTTATAGAAGTTATTATGGGCAGGCGTTAAGCCTGCCCAGATATGTGTAAGTGTTTAATTTTTAGACTCGTAATCTTCGATTGCTTTCACAAGTGCTTCTGCGCCAAGGTTTGAGCAGTGCATTTTCTCCTTTGGAAGACCGCCTAATGCTTCAGCAGCGGCTTTTTTGGAGATTTGTTTTGCTTCGTCAAGAGATTTCCCATTTGCCATTTCGCTGACAATGCTTGAAACCGCAATTGCAGCAACACAACCAAAGGTCTTATATTTAATGTCTGATAATTTGTTATCATCAACCTTAATATAAAAAGCCATCATGTCTCCGCAAGCAGGATTACCGACTTGACCAAGGCCGTCAGGGTTTTGTATTTCTCCTACGTTTCTTGGATTTGCAAAATGATCCATTACTATTTCAGAGTACATAGTTCACCTCCTAATATTTTATAAAATGGTGATTTTATAATTAAACCATCAATAAAATTTATTCTTGATCAATAACCTGTTTAAGGGTTATTGAGTTGAGTTTTCCATAAAATGAGTCAGAAGCTTCCTGCCAGATGCGTCTGACGTGACATTTTTTATTTCTTTCACATTCAAAAGGAGCCTCCAGACAATCAACAATTTCGCCGCCTTCCATTAGTTTGACAATTTCACCGACAGTTATTTGATCTGGTGACTTTGCTATCAGGTGCCCACCTTTGGTTCCACGCCGACTATCAATATAGCCGCCTTTTTTAAGGGGTATTATGAGTTGTTCAAGATACTTAACAGATATATCCTGACGTTTTGCAAGCACCTTTGCCTGGGTCGGTCCTTTGTCATAATTTTCAGCAAGATCGATCATAATCCTTGTTCCATACCTGCTTCTTGTTGATAACTTCATGTAAAAAATCCCCTAAATTTTAAAATTGGCTAATTAAATAATCTAATGGCCTCTATTTACGCTGCATTCCATATTGGTGACATTTCCCGTAAACGTGCTGAAACAATCGGGAGTGTTTCAACTACATAGTCAATCTCTTGTTGGGTATTTGATGTGTCAAAAGTGAAAACAACCGATCCCTGTGCCACATCTTCAGGAGTTCCTACGGCTATAAGAACTGGGGATGTTTTCAGGGCTTTTGAAGCACATGCTGATCCAGTATTAGTATAAATTCCCGATGCACTCAACATAAAAATTAAAGCTTCTCCTTCAATTGCTTCCACACAAAAGGATGCGTGTCCAGGCAGGCGCAATTCAGGATGACCGGTAAGTCTAACTTTATCAATATTATCAAGCACTCCATTTATGAGTCTATCGCGCAATTGGGTGAGATTTTTTTCTTTTTGAAAAAGTTCTTTTTTAGCAATTTCAGCAGCCTTTCCAAGCCCGACAATGCCAGGCACATTTTCTGTACCCCCTCTGCGTCCTTTTTCCTGAATACCACCGTGGATCAAGGGCATGAGCCTCATATTATTTTTAAAATAAAGTGCACCTACTCCTTTAGGGCCGCCAATCGAAGGGCTTGAAATAGTTAGAAGATCAACCCCAAGATTTTCCACATCAACCTCAATATTTCCAAGGGATGCAACAGCATCAGTATGAAGGAGAACGTCCTTTTGTTTGGTAATTTCGCTTATCTCTCTAATTGGTTCAATAGTACCGATTTCATTATTTGCGTGCATAACAGAAACCAGTACGGTTTCAGGTCTAATAAGGTCTTCAAGCCTGTTAAGATCGACAAGTCCGTATTTATCAACATTTAAAAAAGAAGTTTCATAGCCTTGTCGCTCCAGAAACCTTGCGGAATTGAGAACTGAGTGGTGCTCAATTGCTGAAACAATGATATGTTTTCCTTTTTTTGGTCTGGCAAGTGCCGCTCCTTTTACTGCAAGGTTGTTTGCTTCTGCTCCAGAAGATGTGAAAATAATTTCACCTTCCTTTGCATTAACAAGGTTAGCAACCCTGGCTCGTTCCTGTTCAATACGGTCCTTAATTTCCATACCACGGTCGTAAACAGTTGAAGGATTCTCAAAATCCCTGCTGAAAAAGGGGAGCATTTCATCAAGCACGTCCTTTTTAACAGGCGTAGCAGATGCGTGATCGAGAAAAATTTTGTTCATATTAACCTCCTTTATAGAATAGTCGAAAATTTTATTTAACCTTTTTAATATAAAGCTTGTAGCAGTCGTCGTCCTCTTCAATTCCTAAAAACTGCTGCCCGCATTTTTCACACCAGTTTGGAATATCAACCAGAGCACCGTCATAATCGGTAAGAACTTCAAGCACCTGTCCCTTTTTAAGGCAGTTCAGTTTATCACCTGGTTCCATAAGGTGAAGGGGACAGGACCTACATACAAGGTCAAGAGTGTCATGTGATTGTTGATCTTTTATAAATTTCATAAGTACCTCCTTATTCCATACTCTTTTAGTATAGATTAAGGCAAAAAAAAGAGAATGTCAAGGGCAAGTTGAATTAAAAAAGGGAGAAAAGCACAACAGGAGCGATTTTAAAAAAAGAAAGAATTATCAGAAAAGGAAATAACAGGCTGTTTTTAATGCCAAAAATTGAGGTGAAATAAATCATTAGCAACAAATTATAAAGACAAACAAAATAGACGCACGTTACCAAAAAAAGAAAGAACAAGGCAGAGCCTGTCAATGGGGCGATCTTTTTTCAAAATATGGATTTAAAAAGAATTTAGAAGAAACTGGCAAAACAAAATCATGAATCGAAAGAAAAGAATCCTATCAATTTTAATACAGAAGTTGAGACCATATATAAAGCAAACCCGAAATGAATATCGAAAAATTTGGTATAAGTGAACAATATAATAGGCGGGTAGCTTTAAAAAAAGGCCAAACTCAGCAGAGCCTCTCTAAGGGACGATCTTTTCTCAAAGCATAGCAAGGCATGGAAATTTAAAGGGATTGTAAAGAAAACCGACAAAGCAAATCCAAAAAATAGAGAAAATGAATAAGCCTGAAATTTTAATCCTGGATTCGATACCATAATTACTGGATTTAAGGCCATAAGATAGTCGTCAAAAATAGAATTAAGAAAATGATTGAATTATGGAAGCCGGAGGCGTAAACAGGTTCGTCAAATTGAATTATGGAAATTGAAGGGGTAATCAGGTTCGTCAGATTAAATTATGGAAATTGAAGGGGTAATCAGGTTCGTCAGATTAAATTTCGAAAAGAGTGAGACATCATCGAACCCACCCGAATATTATGTAAGCTTTCCCAAGGGAAAGTTTACATAATATTCCTTATCGGACGTTGTTTATAAGTTTGTTTTTCCATACCTCATGCTAAGCACCTGTAATATTGTTTAATTTGTTACCCAATCGTCATTTTAATGCCTTTTAAGAAGGATGGAAAATTTTAATGCAAAATCGCATCACACGACTGTGGTATTTTGCTACACTACTTTTTTGTTTTTGGGAACAAGAATTTTTTTATTGTGTTCTTTTTTTTATTGCTGGAGGCTGACAACAATATAATTTTAAGCTGCGGTGATTTTGAATGTATTGTTTATTTTTTATTTCAGATCAGTAGTGTCCCGTTTAACTTTTTAGAATAGCACCCAACGTGCTGTAA
>JAOZSB010000474.1 GCA_029939895.1 Desulfobacterales bacterium | reverse complement strand
ACTGTTGGTTCTTTTTTTGTTAAAAGCCATCATTCTTCCAGAGTTGAATGATGCCTGTGCGCAATGTGGTATACAAGAACAATAAAATCAAACAAAGACGATCAAATTAAGCATTTGTTTTGATAAAAATAATAACAACTTAACCTAAGCGGCTGTAAATCATATTTGATCACTGGGTTTAAATGTGGTAGTCGTGCAAAGTTTTCGTAGGGCAATGGAAGAAATATAGAAGTGCACTGAAAATATGAAACTGATCTTTTAGAGAGTGAGGGGAAATGAAAAAGAGAATGAAGTCGCGACTGATGAGCATTCTATTTGTTTTGTCGTACTGGATATTGCCGCAAAAAATCAGAGAACTTTTAAAGAGCATTTGGCATCATTTCAAAATTGAAAGTAAAAAAAATTGGCGGTATACGCCAATTACTATTGGCCTGCATGATAATCCAATGATAGCTTCAACTGGAAAAATGCAATATTGGTTGTCATTAAATAAGGAGTTAAGGGCCGGAATAATTATTTCAGAAGATACATCATTATCAACTAATATGATTGAAAATCAATCTGGATGGATTCAATTTGGGATAGGGAAAAAAGAGGATTCACAAATAAAAGAGGTCGTATTTAGTATAAATAATTCCGTGGTTGCTTTAATTTCAGATATAACTCCGGAGCAATGGCAGACTGTAAGAGTGGCTTTTCCTGAAAAAAATGTTCAATGTA
This sequence comes from Desulfobacterales bacterium, assembly GCA_029939895.1. Classification (GTDB taxonomy): domain Bacteria; phylum Desulfobacterota; class Desulfobacteria; order Desulfobacterales; family JAOZSB01; genus JAOZSB01. The sequence goes on along the minus strand of JAOZSB010000474.1, from coordinate 2,347 downwards.
AAATTGATATTACTTTAAGTGGTAAGGGTGATTTGTTTTTATGTGAACCTCAAATTTTCAAGAAAAGTTTAAAAAATAATTCAAAAAATCAAACAAAAAACATAATCTGTATTGTTCTTGATGGTTTAACCTCTGAGCTTATTAACGAAAAACACACCCCCAATATTAGCAGGTTCTTTCGCGATGGAGTTTCATGTTCTCAGGCATTTACGCAGGGAGACTGGACGTTACCATCCTTTTCGAGTATGCTGACTGGTTTATATCCTGCAAATCATGGGGTTGTTAATCCTTTAGAATTTGAATCACATCTTGATGAAAAGATTCTCACACTGCCGGAAATGCTTCGAAATAATGGATTCCGAACTTTTGGTTTTTCTAGTCATAGTAGATTTGGACCTGCATATGGTCATTCACAAGGGTTTGAACGGTTTTTTTTCAATCTATTAGATAATGATAATTTTTGTTCTAGACAGGTGCATGAAGCGTCTCAGCATTTGGAGGCCCATAAAGAAGAATCAAACTTTCTTTTTCTGCATTTTTTAGATTCGCATTTTCCATATAATCCTTCGGGATATTTGAAAAATGTCTTAATGTCTCCTATTCGTAGGCCGGTTAGTCCTTCCAATAGTTAGGATTATAAAATGGTAATGGATAGATTAGGGGCTAAGCTGTATGAGCTTGATTTAGCAATAGGTTTTTTATTAAGATTTATTGAAGCACAATCATGGTTTGAAAATTCTACGATTATTCTTACTTCAGACCATGGGCATCAACTGATTGAGAAAAATGAAGAGATGCCATTATTGTTGTATAATCGCGTTAATGTTCCTTTGTTTGTTAAAAGCCCGGAATTATCTAAGGGTATTGACGACTCATTTATTGAATGTAGTGTTGATTTGTTTTCGTCAATTTTACATTTAGCAGGTATTGTACCTCCACCAGATGTTGATGGAAAAATTTGGCCTTTTATAGGTGGTGCAAAACGAGAATATGCTTTTTCGGAATCTCTTTATTTGGATACTTATAATTCAGTTTTTAGGGATACTCAAGGTGTTTATCATTTTAAATGTCCATTTGATCAAAAAACCAAAAAAATTAGTATTGAAGATAATGGGGCAGCTCTATTTTATGAAGCATGTGAAGGACAGGAGCATCAAAAAAGTAACAGTTCTTCATTAAAAACAGTTGATCTGCCTGAAAATTATATGAAAGTTTTGCGTAACAAAATGATGATTTCATGAAAAATTGCAGTTAATTAAACTTATTAGTATTGCAGAAAATAGCCTGTTAGACACAGGCCGTTTATTTAGTGCGAAACGTTATTTATTTGGAAAAAATTTATGAAAAAAATTCTAGTGACACTTGGTCCAAGTTCGTTGAAGAAGCAGATAATTGGGGAAATGACAAAATTTGGTATTTATTTGTTTAGAATAAATTTGTCACATACAGATTTAAATGATGTTGAAACATCAATTGATATAATTAAGCAATCAACAGATGTTCCTATTTGTCTGGATAGTGAAGGCGCGCAAATTAGAAACCAGCATGTTAAAGATGGTAGAATTGTTTTTATTAAAGACAGTGTTGTAAAAATTCATTTTGATGAAATATTAGGCGATGAGAATAATATTTCATTTTCACCAAAAGGAATTGCAAAACAGTTTATTGTTGGTGATATTATAAACGTTGATTTTGATTTGGTTTGCCTTGAAGTAATAGAAATAAATAAAACATATTCCCTGGCAAAAGTTATTAAGGGTGGTGCTGTACAAAATAATAAAGCAGTTGATCTTCAACGAGAGATAGGGTTGAAAGGCATTACGGAAAAAGACGAAAAGGCTTTTGCGATTGGTAAAAAAATGGGTGTTCAGCATTTTGCGTTGTCGTTTGCTTCGTCAAAACAAGATGTATTGGCGTGTCGAGATATTGTTGGTTCAGATTCAAAAATAATTTCTAAGATTGAAAGCAGGCAGGGGCTAAAAAATTTAAAATCGATTATTAATTATACCAATGAGCTACTTATTGATAGAGGTGACTTGTCACGTCAGGTTCCTATTGAAACTATTCCATTTTTCCAAAGAAGGATTATATCTATTTGTCGGTTATATGATAAGCCGATTTATGTGGCAACAAATTTGCTGGAATCAATGTTAAAGTCAGAGGTTCCCAGCAGGGCAGAAGTTAATGATGTAGTGAGTACAATATTGATGGGAGCCGATGGTTTAGTCTTGGCTGCTGAAACTGCTGTTGGCGAATATCCAGTGCAGTCAGTAAAGATGATAAGGGATTTATGTATATACTGCAAAAAATGGACACCTAACACTTCTATAGATGAGATACTTGAAAT
>JAOZSB010000123.1 GCA_029939895.1 Desulfobacterales bacterium | reverse complement strand
AGTGCCCAAATCCAATTGAAATTATTCGATTTTTAACGGGACACTACTGATTTGGGATAATACATTTTTAATATTACCATTATGCAATATCATCAATTAAAATTCCTCTCAAAATGATAGAGCTTATAGTCCCACACTATCAGCAGAAGCATATAACCATCCAATAATCTTGTATAAATAAATTTTTTTCCCGACTTTAACTGTTTTGGCACAAGCCTTGTAAGGTAAAGTAATAGGTTTTAATAATAAAAGGGAGGAAAACTTGGGACATTTTTTTTTCAGACACCAGAAACAAGCATTTGCAGTGCACACGAATCTTGAAAATTGGAAAGAAATGGTTCCCTGGCCATCATTATTTATTAATAAAAAACGCTCCTATAAGCGTCTTGTTTGAGCAAACTATGTATAATTAAATTCACTTTATTTGTTTAGGTTTTAAAAAATATTTTTGGATGAAAGACATTTAAAACAGAAACATTTAAATAAAGGAACTTGAAAAATGAAAAATATATATAGGATTTTACTGATATCCCACGATAGTATTTTCAACAATAAGCTCAAATACCTTCTTGAAAGTCAGGGTGGGTATGAGATATTGCCGAACGCATCAGAGGGCCAGGCAGGAATCGAAATAGTCGCACAGACCAAGCCCGACCTTGTAATAGTACTCGATACGCTGCCAGACTATAATGGAAAACACATACTCGAAAAAATAATCTTTTCTGACCCTGAAACTAAAGTTATTATAATAAGTTATAAAACAAAACTCGACTATATAAATGATTGTTTTCATTTGGGCGCAAAGGCATACATGGAAAAAAAGCTTGCCTTAATCAATCTGCTCACATGTCTTGAAAAAATCCAAAACAACGAGAGCTACCTTGCAGGCCCTGTACCTAAAAACGTTCTGGGGCTTCTTTCAAGCACAGGAACTGCTAAAACTCCAAAATTAACAGCTTTTTTTGAAAAACTGACACCCAGGGAGCAGGAAATGGCTAAACTCCTGGTTAAAGGCCTGACACCAAAGGAAATTGGCATTGAAATTGGCATAAGCCACAAGACTGTGGAAAACCACAGAACAAGGCTAATGAAAAAGTTAGAACTCAAATCAATGGATGAATTATATCAATACGCCATTAAAATTGGCCTGATCAAATAAAAAGGGTCGTCACTCTATCAAATCGAAAGTATCGGCAGGGAGTCTGTCAAATTGACTGCCTGCTGAAATCGAAAGATTCCTCTCAAGCCAAGCCTGACACGCCAATTGCAAGAACAAAAAAATTATTTCTTTTATTTTGAAGTAAACAATTCCAGGTAAATTTTTTAAAATCCCTACCTCAATATAAAAAAATCCAGAAAACTTATTGAATAAACAACTTGAATTTTTAGAAAAAATATTGTATTTGAGCCATGCTTATTTTTTTGAATCATTAAATACTTAGAAAAAATAACTAATAGAGGACAAAGTCAGATTAAAGAAGTTTTACGATTTAATTTTTTTTTAAGTATTTTAAATATTTTACGGAGAGACTTAATGAACTATTCCAAAGTTAAAGCATGGCCATTTAAAGAGGCCCAGAAATTACAAAAGCGTTTCAGGGAAGCGCCAACATCCCCTGTACGATTTGAGACAGGTTTTGGTCCCAGTGGCCTGCCGCATATTGGAACATTTGCAGAAATCGCCAGGACAACCTGGGTGCAAAATGCCTTTAGCACTCTAACCAACTGGCCAACAGAGCTGATTGCCTTTAGCGATGACATGGATGGATTGCGTAAGGTTCCACTGAATATACCTCAGCAGGAAATGCTCAATGAGCATTTGGGAAAACCACTGTGTCACATCCCAGACCCCTTTGAAGAATGCGGCAGTTACAGTGAATACATGAATAATAAACTTATTGAATTTTTAGATACATACAAATTCAATTATAAATTCCAAAGTTCCAATGAAGCATATAAACGTGGTGATTTTAACGAAGGGTTGTCAATTATTCTCCAAAAAGCCGAGGAGATACGCGGAGTTATTTTGCCAACCATAGGCGAGGACAAACGCGAAAACTGGTCGCCATTTTTCCCGATTTGTGAAAAATGCGGACGCATCAATACCACACGGGTAACCGGCTATCACCCGGAAGACGACACTGTTGATTATATTTGTGACCAGGCAGAAGGTCTGGTAAAGTGCTGCAACCATAAAGGAAGCACATCCATACATAATGGCCAGGTAAAAGTCGGCTGGAAGGTGGACTGGGCCTTGCGCTGGTACAGCTACGATATCAGCTATGAAATGTATGGCAAAGATTTGATTGATTCTGCCAAACTTACCAGCAAAATTCAGCGGATCATGGGCAAGCAGCCCCCATCTGGATATTTTTATGAGCTTTTTTTGGATGAAGACGGCAAAAAAATATCAAAGAGCAAGGGGAAGGGCCTGACAATTGATACATGGACAAAGTATGCCCCCTTGGAATCTTTACTCTATTACCTGTTTCAAAACCCCAAGCAGGCCAAGCGGCTTTACTGGGGCGTTGTACCAAAATCAGTTGACGATTATCTCACAGCGTTAAAGGGATATTCTGCTTTAGATACAGAAAAAAAACCAAACTCTGCACTCTGGCATGTTTTTGACAAGGGAGCCAGTGTCCCTGATTATAAATCCTCAATAAATTTTTCCTTGATAAACAACCTTATTTCAGCGGTTGGTACATCGGATATGGAGCTGATTGCCCAATACCTAAAACGGTACGATTCTGACACTGAAAGCATTATGGATGTACTTACAGACCTTGTTAATAAAGCTATGGAGTATTATCAGGATTATATTTTGCCCGGCAAACAATACCGCACCCCAACAGATAATGAGCGCAACCTGTTTACAAATATCCATAACCTGTTAAAGGCTTATGAAGGGAACAGCGAAGACGAAATTCAGTCAATTCCATTCAATGTTGCCCGTGAATTTGATATTCCAGTCAAAGAGCTTTTTAAAATATTCTATGAAGTGGTTTTGGGGCAGGAACGAGGTCCCAGGTTCGGAACTTTTTCATGCCTTGTTGGGAAAGACAAGGTTTTAAGCCTGTTGGAGGAAAAATTTAATATAACCTGAATTCACTAATGGACCCATACTTCATTCTGGCTTTCTGCCTGAAACTGTATTTACAAATCTAATTGCGAATATAACCTCTGGATATGTGCAATATCTACTATTGTGCTTATCCAGTGGTTTTTTGCAAATCTATAGTTGACTGCTTTTAATTATTGTGTTAATTACACATAATTATTCCTTAATTAAACAACGTTTTATAAAATTTTAAAAAAAATAATCCTGACAAACCTGCACTAGAAAGAAGGTCAAAAGATGGCGTGGTGGCATGTACGGGAAGCCCTTAGTCTGGACAACAAGCTAAGGCGTTCATATTACGAGCTTTTAAGGGATGAACTAGACCAATTCATGCTGACCTATTCCGTGCTTGATTCTTACAAAAACTTCAAGGAAAAAAATATAGATTTTCCCTTTGTTGAAAAAAGGGAACTGAAACCCAGGGCAAGAATCCCGGATATTGAATACGATATCTACAATTCATTCCTGGTTATTTTTGTGGAAGGATGCATCCCAAAAACTCACAAAAAATATATTAAATTCTTTGATTTAAACAAAACCATAAAAACAAATCTCCTGGCAAGCAAGTCACTCGACCTTTCCAATTCCTTTGACAGGACACAAAAATATATGGACTCGGTCCATTTTATGGATTTTGTAAAAAAACTGCTTCCAGTTGATTATGCTCTTTTGATTCAGCGAGATGTTGATTCTAAAAAGAAAAACAGGTACTCCCTGTCACATTTTCATGTCAGGATCGACTGGCCTGTTGCCGATGCAGCAGAAGACCTTGCCAGCAACCTTCGCTACATATCAAAGGATCTATATGAAAAAGGCGACAAGTACGCCGATGACCTGCAAAAAAAATTATTCGAATATTATGGAATGCCGGTAATGTGCGGAGGAAGACGCACCGCTGCTATTGTCGCTGCCCAGTATCTTCAGAAAATCCCATGCATAACCACTGTCTATGCATCAAGCAGCGAATCAAGAGCCCTTATAAGAATTTCTGAAAGGGGCATCTCAAAAACAGTCATCATGAAATTCTCCAGCAAAGAAATAAAAGATATTCTGAAAGGCACTGGTATTTCCAATAAAATTTTTAGAAAACACTATATGATTGAAGCAGTTGATGACTGCGCAGTGTGTATGTTTCAGGTTGCCTACAACTTTACAAATCCTGCCAGACTTCCTGATGATGGAAAACTGAGGGATCTTAAACCAGATATAAACTGGCAAACCGTAGATGCACAGTACATCATCCCCCTGCCCGGCGACTGGAAGCATCCGCCTATCCCCTTGAACACCCTTTATACATAGTAAACAGGCTCATAATTAGAACTATTCAGTTATTTCCCGCACCATGTTTTTAATTTATTTCCTTCACCCGTGGAGAATAGCAACTGTAGATCCGAATCATTTTCAGCCTTTGTCAGCAGGCCTTTATCCTTAATTTTTTGGAAGTAATTACAGGCTCTGTCCAATCTCCCGGAACTGGCTTCGAGTTTTGCAGCATAATACCAGATTTTATTGTCATAGGGCATAAATCCAGCTTTAAGTTTGAGAATATTCAGAAATTCACTCCTTGTGACTGAGGTATCTGATATTTCATACTCCATAATTTTTCTCATGGATATGATTGCATGCGTTGCCATTTTCAGCCCCTTTAAAGCTTTCTGTTTGCCTGGGTGCGATGAAAGCTCTTTTTTATAATACATGATACTTTTCTCAAGGCCCTGAATCTGTTGCTCCAGCAATTGTATGGTCAATGCATCAGGATCAGGATTAAAATCGAGGATAAAATTCATTAAATATGCCCCGCCCATATTAAGATAAATATCATTTCCATATTCCGGAGCTATGCGCAGACATTCCTGAAAATGACTAAAGGCCCGTTTAAACTGACTGTCTCTCACAAGCGCAACCCCCAGATTTTTATGGGCAGTAAAGTTATTTTCAGTAACATTGATCGCCCTTTCAAAAACAGTTATGCTGTTTTTCCAATATTGGGTCTGCGCCTTTGCAGTAAATGTAAATGCAGTAATAACAACCAAAAAAACCGCAAGGGCTGCTTTTTCGGCATTTTTGTTATCCTTCACAATATCTGCAACAAGCCATATAAAAAGCGCAAACAGACCGGTAATCGGAAAATAGATAAACCTGTCTGCCATTGACTGGCTACCAATCTGCACAAGGCCAATGACAGGGACAAGGGTTCCTGAAAACCAGAACCACCCAAAGGCCAAATATGGACGTGTCTTGTATTTTACGATTGCAAACAGGGTCATAAACAGTATCAGCATTATTCCGGCAGCAACAAGAATTGCTTCCGGCCCGCCATCCCGATATGGATAAAAAATCGCAAGATCAATTGGGATAATACTTTTTTTAACGTACAAAAAATAGGATGCAACTGCATTGATTATCCTTGTCCCAATTGGAAAAGTCTTCATGCTGTATAATGCGCCCTGTGTCTTTGGAATCATAAATGTTGCAACACTTATGGCTGCTGCAATGGCAAACAATGGAATTTTTTCAAATACCGACCTGTAGCTTAATCGCTTTAAGGGCCAAAAGTCTATAATCAGGAGGAGAAATGGAAGGGTAACAGCCATCTGCTTTGACATGAGGGAAAATACAAAAAACAGGGCGCACATCAAGTATTTCCAAATCCCTCTTTTTTGTGTATAGTCTATGTAAATAATTATTGCACCAGCCCAGAACATTGAGCTTAGCATGTCTTTTCTTTCAGTAATCCATGCAACCGACTCAACGTGGAGCGGATGAACAGCAAACAGGAGCGCGACAGCAGCACTTTTCCAGAATTCGCCTGTTAACTTTGAAAAAAGAAAAAATATTAAAATGGAATTTATTATATGAAAAAGAATGTTGGTGAAATGGAATCCTCCGGGATTCATCCCGTAGATCTGTGCATCAAGCATGAGGGATAGCCATGTCAGCGGAAACCAGTGATTGGTTTTCGTGTCTGTAAAGGCCCATTTGACACCATCCAGGGACAGACCGTTTATTACATTTGAATTTTCATAAACATAAAGGTCGTCGTCTATATTTATAAAGCTGCTATTAGTCAGACCGCTATAGATAAAAAGCACCAAACATACCATAGCAAGTATTAACAGCCATGTTCTGATTTCAGTTGGATTTTTTTTTATTTTATTTTGCATATTTTTTTATTATCTGACCAAACCTTTGTATGAAAGTAAAGACTAAGATGTTACAATTCTTTCACATTTCGTTAAGGACAGCATATAAACTCATAAATTGGTCTGCCCATGGCAGTTTGATTGACATTTTTTAGAACCATGAATTATATAAACTTGGAAACATAAAAAAAACAATGGGAAAATTAAAATTATACATACAGCTTTTGCGTCCCCGACATTTTATTAAGAACGGATTTGTATTTCTGCCCTGTTTTTTCGGGGGCAGACTTCTCGATATCCAGGCCATGACAAGCTCTGTACTCGCCTTTGTGGGATTCTGCATGGCCGCAGGCACAATCTATATTCTAAATGACATTAACGATGCCTCGGCAGACAGACTGCATCCAGTTAAAAAAAACCGGCCCCTGGCAAGCAAACAAATCAAACCTGCCAATGCATGGATTTTTCTGGTCACACTTTTTTTGCTGACCATTGTCTTTTCCTTTATTGCAATGCCCTTTGAGTATTCTATCATACTAATTGTTTATTTGCTTGTTAACCTTCTTTATTCAACCATACTAAAAAAAGTTGCGGTTGTTGATATTGTATGTGTATCCAGCGGATTTGTGCTAAGGGTTCTTGCCGGAGGTTATTCTTCTGGCACTGCGATAAGCCACTGGATAATTATTATGACATTTTTACTGGCTCTGTTCCTGGCCCTTGCAAAAAGACGGGATGATCTGATTATTTTTGAAGGCGACAGCACCGGAAGAAAATCACTTGATGGCTATAACATGGAATTTGTTTCCTATTCAATGGTCATCATGGCATCGGTAATAATTGTATCCTATATTCTTTACACTGTATCCCCGGAAGTTATTGCAAAACACGGTACAGCGAATCTATATATCACCGGCTTCTGGGTGGTAATCGGTATTTTGCGGTATATGCAGCTCACCTTTGTTGCAAATACCACTGGCTCACCAACAATGGTGCTGTTTAAGGATATTTTACTCCAGGCCATTATTGTATCCTGGTCACTCAATTTTTTTCTAATAATATATTTTTTTTAAAAAGGATTCAATGAAACTTCACGGATGGGGTAAATACCCGGTTATAGAATCATGTGGAAAACATTTTTCCCGGGATGGAGAAGTAACCGAGCTTTTTGAATCAAAGGATGAATTTATTCCCCATGGAATGGGTCGCAGTTACGGCGACTCTGCCCTGAACACCAGGGTGGCGTTTACAAAACGCTTTAATAGAATACTTGATTTTGATCCCATAAATGGCCTTCTTTACAGCGAAAGCGGTCTTACACTTTCTGAAATAATTGACATTTTCCTGCCACGGGGCTGGTTCCCCATGATAGTTCCAGGTACCAGATTTGTTACACTGGGGGGTGCAATCTCCGGGGATGTTCACGGAAAGAATCACCATGCTGCTGGTTGTTTCAGCCAGTGCGTGGAACATATGGAAGTCCTTGTACCCGATAAGGGCGTTGTAAAATGCTCAACAAAAGAAAACCCGGAACTCTTCTCCATGGTTTGCGGAGGCATGGGTTTAACAGGTGTCATTCTAAGGACATGCATCAGGCTCAGGCAGGTAACAAGCGGCTATATCAGCGAAAATATATTTCCAGCAGCAAACCTTGAGGAAATACTCAGACTTTTTGAAGAGAGAATAAATGACGAATATTCAGTAGCCTGGATCGACTGCCTTGCATCTGGAAGCAGGCTGGGCAGATCTGTGCTTATGACGGGAACACACGCAGCCAATGGAGACCTCACAGCAAAACCCGGCATGGCTCTCACCGTACCATTTGATGCGCCTGGCTTCCTTCTCAACAAACACACCGTTGAAATTTTTAATCATTTTTATTACAAATCCAATTCAACCCCTGTTAGAGAGCGAATGACATCTTTGTACAAATTTTTCTTCCCCTTAGACGCAATCGACTCCTGGAACAGGATATACGGCTCCAGAGGCTTCCTCCAGTACCAATTTGTCATACCAAAACAGGCGGGTAAGGAAGGACTTTCAATTGTACTTAACAAGATTGCATCCTCTGGCATGGCATCCTTCCTGGCAGTGCTGAAATTATTTGGAGCCAAAAACAGCAACACCCTCTCCTTTCCAATGGAAGGCTACACACTGGCTCTTGACTTTAAAATCCAGGACAGGCTCTTTCCTTTGCTGACCGAACTCGATGCTGTTGTCACAGATTTTGGCGGCAGAATCTACCTTGCAAAGGATGCCCGCATGGACAGGGCAACATTTCAAAAATGCTACCCTGAATGGGAAACATTCAGACAGTATAGAGAAAAAACTTTTGCTGTCAATTCACTCAACTCACTACAATCAAAACGACTGGGAATATAATCATGATAATGCTGGTTCTTGGCGGAAATTCTGAAACAGCTTTTGAAACTGCGAAACAATTTGCAAAACACCAGGGAGCTGAAATCATCCTCGCCTCAAGGAATATGGAACAATTGGAAAAAAACGCAAAGGATATTGAACTGAGATACAATGTTCCTGCAAGTGCTGTTTTTTTCGATGCTGATGACACTGACTCCCACAGGGAATTCTATACATCCCTTGCGAAAAAGCCAGACATTGCAATGATCGCCTTTGGAAGACTGGGCGACCAGGAAAAGGCACAGGCTGATTTTGCAGAAGCTGAAAAAATCTTTAAAACCAACTTCTTCGGGGCTGCATCCATCCTTGAAATAATTGCTGCTGACTTTGAAGAGCGGGGCCAGGGCACTATAATCGCCATGAGTTCTGTGGCTGGTGAACGGGGCAGGAAAAGCAATTACATCTACGGCTCTTCCAAAGCCGCCCTGACAGCCTATCTCAGCGGCCTGCGAAACCGACTCGCCCCACGCAACGTTGATGTCATAACGGTCATCCCAGGGTTCATGAATACTAAAATGACAGACGGCATGGAACTCCCCCCTGCCCTGACCGCAGAACCAGAACAGGTTGCCGATGATATACTGAGGGCATACAAAAAAAGAAAACCAGTTGTCTACACCAAATGGTTCTGGCGCTGGATCATGTTTATAATAAAATCAATACCTGAAAAGATATTTAAAAATACAGATATTTAAGAGAAATTATCGAAATTTGGTATTATTTGAGATAATTTGAAATGATAAAAACTATCCACTGACATCGAGGAAGACACCTCTATCGGTGTATGATGTGTCCTGGCTGTATCTGTTGAAGCTGTAATTACCGCTTTTTTGGCTGGCATCTTTATTTTCGCCATTTTCATTTTCAAATGCAACCTTTTCCGCTTCAGCCATTTTTACGCTTTGCGCGGCCTCTGCCTGTTCAAGCGTAGCAAGCTCTACACGGGCCAGCATTTCAATCTGGGTTGCCCTTGCAGCAACTTTCATATCCTGGGGTGAAGGGTCCTTTGGAGCCAGGGCTGCATTCTTTACCACTCCCATCTTGGTAATAGTTGCGGCTGGATCGCCTGGAACCTCGGAAAGGTCGATTGAAACCTCACCACCAACAGCGTAACGCTTGCCATCCGGCCCTCTTTTATATTCGTAGCTTGCGCCAGAGGAAATATGCTGTCCACCTGCTGAAATATGCGCCATTTCATGCGCACGAACCTCAGTATCTCTGGCCTTTAAGGTTTCCAGGATTTGAAGCTCTTTCTGTGTCAGCTCCTCAACAGCAGACTGGGATGTCTTCTGGGTTGCAGATTCAGGCTCTTCGCCGTTCCTGTCTGCCCCTTCTGGATTTTGCGGATTTTCACCAGGCTTGCCAATACCCCCTGGATTTGGAGGAGGTTGACCGGGTCTGCGCTCTTCAGGATTTTGCGGAGGTTGACCGGGCCTTGAAATATTTCCCGGATTTTGCGGTTCCTGTCCTGGCCTTACAATGCCCCCTACAATATTTTGCGTTGCAGCACCATACATGTCATAGCCCTGGACAGCGCTGTCTACTGCTGAAGCATTCGGATTAATCCCCCGTGCATGGACCATATCTTTTGCATTGGACGCATCAATACCACCCCTGGTAATCTCCCGGATCGGCCTGACCGGATTTGCAGGGTTAGCACCCGAATTTGAAAACGGGTTTATTCGATTTGCGCCCACCTGTGATATCATACTAAATAGTCCTCCATTTGTCTTATCGGTAGCTCAATTAAATACTTTAGAAAAAAAATTGATTTTTTTTGTTTTTTGGATGATTTTTAAAAACTCATGGAGATTCATGAAAATTTGATGTGCTATAAATGCAGATGCTTATATGCACAACCATCAAGCAGAAACTAACCTTAATTTTTTTTATATTTTATTCATTTTTTTTAAACATGACAATCAGCATAGAAAATTTCAGGCTGAATTGGATGGATAACAAAAAAAATCTGTTGATTGTTTTAAACAATAAATTAGTGTATATTAAAACAAATAAAAAATGGCATCGTATCAAGAAGCTTTGCCATGGAATGGGTATTGAATAACCGATTCAAATAACACATATAATCTTCCATATAACTATTGTAATATTTCGGTCATACTACCCTGTAAAACAAAACTGCCAATAGCCCTTAAACTTGTATGTTACAGTAAATTTGACCAGCACATGCAATTATTATTTTTGAAAAATATGCATGGCTGTTTCAGATCAACCATTATTCAGACAATAAGGATTTTAACATGGATAAAGCTATCTGCATGAAAGAGGAAGATTATCTGAAAGAGCGCCTTTGCAATCAGCTATCGTGGTATAGTAAAAAAAGTAAGCATAACCAAATTGGATTCAAGCTAACGAGGATTATTGAAATTATTTTCGCTACCTTGATACCTTTTTTTTCAGGCATGAGCGATAAGATTCCTTATTCATCCTGGGTAATCGGCAGCCTTGGAGCGTCAATCGCAATAGCTGCTTCGATAAGCTCTTTGTTTAAATTCCATGAAAACTGGATTGAGCACAGGACAACAGCAGAGCTTTTGAAGCATGAAAAATATACCTACCGTACATGCACAAAGCCATATGATACCGATGAAAGGCTTGGATTGCTTGTCAGTCGGGTAGAGGCACTTATTTCAAAGGAAAATTCAGCCTGGGCTTCAGCAACTAAAAAACAGGGCACGGTAAAAACAAAGCCAGAAGAAAAACCTTAAGGCCTAATTTCATAATGTTCATGCTCAGACAGCAGGCAGCCACTGACACCCACAAAAAAATTGATGTCAGTGTCTGCCTGCAAACTAATTACATTCAATCTCCATGCATCGCCCGCAAAGGCATTACCCTCCAACAGAGATTAACATAATTTTGCATAATAATTTCATTTATGATAA
>JAOZSB010000473.1 GCA_029939895.1 Desulfobacterales bacterium | reverse complement strand
ATTACAGCACGTTGGGTGCTATTCTAAAAAGTTAAACGGGACACTACTGTTATTTAATACCTAATTTTTTTCGAGCTTCAATGGCCCGCTGGGTTACCTTTTGGATGTCTTCATCGCTGTATGCACCATCAACACCTGATATGGCGGCAAGCTCCATTCCATGCTTAAGGCCCAGTTTAAAAATTTCCTTAACCTTTTCCCACTCAATATCACGACCGATTGTAAAGATTTCAAACTTGCCTTCGAGCGCCAAAACAATTGTTTCTGCAAGACATGCATAGGCAACTTTTGGAGGCAGGCCGATGTCGCCCATTTCCGGGTTTCCAGGCAGCAGTATTTCACCAGACTCGATGTAGAGTACATCGGGTCTTTTTTCAACATCCTCCCGTGAGAGATCCAGGGGTCTGGCAACATCTGTAATAACACAACCAGGTTTTACCTTTGTAATATCCAGGATTTTCTTTCCAGCAGCCGAGGTAGCAGTTACTATGACATCCATGTCGCCTATCTGCTTGTCAGCCCTTGTAGCTATATGAACCTCAACATCATCGGTCTCTTCCATGATTGATTCCCGCAGAGCCAGAAGCCTGGCATCCCGGACATCAACACAGTATACATCCTTAAAGGCCAGTGCCAGAAGCCTGGCGCAAACCGAACCGATTGCACCAGTAGCACCTATTACCATAGCCTTGGCCTTGAGTTTTTTGCCAGGTACATGCTCAACAAGATTCATCCTCTTCATGGCATCCGAAGCTGCCCATAAAGCACCCGATGCACTGTAGGAGTTACCCGTGGTAATCGGGAGCGGAGCCAGCTTTGCCACTGTGACACCTGCATCACCAACAACCTTTGTAAAAGCTCCAAGCCCCATAATCTGTGCTCCAAGCCTTTTGGCCATCCTTGCAGCCTGAAGTAAACGCTTATAAGTAAACTCTGGGCTGTGGGAAAGCATCTGCTTGGGAGTACCGCCAACCGTAATAAGCCAGCCCTCTGCTTCAACACCGGTTGGAGATTTAACACCAGTTACATGGGAGTAAACAAAAGGCGGAGCATATGCTATCACCTTTTCTACGGTATCCATAAACTTGGCTGGCGTCAGCTTTGAAATCAGGGACACAGCCTTATCATTTTTCAACTGCTCCTGTGACAGGGGATGAAGAACAAAAGCAAACCTGTTGACCCGCTTTTTCTCACCGCCTGGGTATATCACCCGTGGGTCCATGCGCATTTCGCTGATTGCTTCCAGGAGATCATCCTTTGTAAGATCATACCTGTTTTTCCCAAGACCTGCAATCATCATGGCTTCAAGCACATTTACGCCAACGACATTTTCCAAAATTTTTGGAGTAGTATCCATAATCGAATCAACACCACGCTCCTTCAGAAAGTCAATCCGGCTGTCGTAAGCAGTGGAAGTGATGATGATCTTTCTGCCCAACTCCTCCATTGTGAGGCCCTGTACATACTTGTAAAACTCAAAAGAAGGAACTACTATGATCTGAGCCTTCTGTATTGCCTTCTTTATGATATGGTCATTCCATTTTTTGGAAGGAATATTCGAACCTGTAAGGGTTTTGCCTGGAACCCACTTGAGTACATTGTGAATGCCGCCTGCAAATGATTCAAGGTCTTTGATGGAGTTTAGAAACTTTGGGATTCCATTTTCATAAATCGGATCAGCAAAGGTCATGTTGTCGGTATATTCTGACAAGATTTTTGCAAGGGAATAACTGTTCATACCAGAGAGAAACAGAATTCTGTTGTTGTTAAAAAAATTATTACCGAACTTATACTGAATATGCCTTATCGACCACTCATGACCAACCATGCGGAGAGCATTACCAGTTGTGATGGTGGCCTGCATCTTCTTGGACAGTTTCTGAAATTGTTCATTAAACCTTTCAATCAGGTACTGGGGACCAATTTGATATGGAAACTTAACGCTGCCCAGCCCAAAGGCATCGGCTTTGCCGTCCCACTGCATAAGCAGATCAGCGGCTCGATCTATGCTGCCATCGGCACCAATCCGTTTTATACTGTATTTTTCGCCCATGAACTTTGACTCAAAATCGTAGTCATCTGTGCTTGCACCAAGACTGACACTGATAATTTTTTTCACTCTTTCCTCCCAATCACATTAAATGTTTTTCGAAGTCGACTACTTAGTTTAAACCGAAGGTCTGGTTCTGAAATAAGCAAAAAAACTCCTAGTATAGTTAGCAGTAAAAAACGAAACGACTTGTTCTGTTTATCCACAAAAATCCATTATGAAATATGCAAAAAAACTTCCCTGTGAACTTGAATTTGCAGGGTAGCAGTTTGCTTTTTTATACATTTAGTTCGGTAAAAAATAAGTAAAAAAATTATAAATAAACTTGATTGAATCATGGCTTCAGTTTGATGAAAGCCTGTTTTTCACAAAGTAAAAACCACAGGTGGAGTTATCAAAGAATTTCCTCTTTGAGCAATCCATAATCAGGCATTCCATCATCCATGATCGCATCTGCCGGACATGTTAGCATTGCCTCACGGCAGGCATCTTCTTCTTCCTTGTTTTCGGGCTGTTTGTAAAAAAAATCAAACCCTTCAAGAAAGTTAGCTTTGATATTTGTCGGTGCAATTTCAGAGCACAGCGCACACCCAATGCACAGGCCGGTTATATAAAACTTGCCAGGAATATTTTCCAACATAGTTTCGTTGTTATCTACCATGAACTCGTTTCCACAAATAATTAAACGTAAATAAAGTCGATTTTAAGCACAAAAAACAGGCATAAATTTTTTTGCATTGCAAAATTCTAAACAGCACAAAATCATGCTTTATACTTCATGATTATTCAATGCAAAAATAAAAGTGCATAGAAGCTCATAACATGCAAATAATACAGCAAAAACCTTCAAAAACCAACTAACAACACTTTCTTTAAAAAATTTTTCTATAGTATTTATATAGATGATACAAATATTTGTGTCAATAATAAATAAGTGAAAATAAACAAGAATTTTATGGACTTGCGTGGCTTGAAAAACAATATAACACACACAGCATATTGTGAAAGATAAATATTGGAAAC
>JAOZSB010000122.1 GCA_029939895.1 Desulfobacterales bacterium | reverse complement strand
TACAGCACGTTGGGTGCTATTCTAAAAAGTTAAACGGGACACTACTGATTTTAAATAAAAAACACTCAATAAATCGGAAATGAATGCTTTTTGCAGACAATATTAACAAAACCACACTATCATGATAATGATTCCAGTATTATAGGATTATCTTTAGCATATACTTAACTGATAAATCAAGATGAATATTTACTGGAAAGACTGCTGTCTGAGAAAAAAATAATTGAAATTGCAGTAAATGAATATAAGCAGTTTCATGAAAAAAATTGCTTATAAAAAGCCAAAAAAAGCATGGCAGTTGCAACGGTTGAAATTACTACTTTATGGCAGGCCTTTTTTTAGTTCCTGACCCGTTGTTTGGTTGTAATCCTCATGGCTTTTTCCACAAGTTCGCGGCCCTTGTCTTTATTCCCATATCCAATTATTGAGTAGAAGTTTTCCCAGAGAGGTTTTGTTGCTTCCTCCCACCTGGACTTGTCTTCTAACTCTAATATCTGCATACCCTTGTCAGACAGTATTTTTTTATAAGCATCACCCTCTTGAGCAATCCATTGCCATTCTAATTCAGAAGCTTCTGCACCTGCTTTTAATACTGCAAGCTGAAGTTCTTCTGGAAGGGTCTCGAAAAAATCATTGTTTATCAGGATCGGCCCAAGCCAGAGAAAAGGGCCGTTATTGGTAACATATTTTTGATTTGCTTCCCAGAATCTGGAGTAAAAAATTACATTGTAGGGGTTTTCCTGTCCATCAACTGTTCCATCAAGCAAAGCGGCAAAGGTTTTGCTCCATTTCAATGGTTTTGCATTGCAGCCAAAAGCCTGATAAGTCTCCCTCATAAGCTGGTTGCCTGGAGTCCGAATGGTCAATCCTTTCATGTCCTCAAGCCTTGTGACAGGAAGTTTGGAGTTGGTCATATGTCGGTAGCCTCCAATAAGCCATCCTACAGCCCTTACGTTGTGCCTTTTTTTCAGTACCTGGTTAATTTTCCTTTTCATAAAATCACTTCTGAAAAGCCGTTTTGCTGCTGAAATATCAGGAAACATATAGGGAAGCATTAAAAATTCAAGAACCGGCATTTTTACCGAAGCATTGCCAGAGGCTACCACTGTGAGGTGAAGCTCCTTTTTGTGCATTACCATGTTTACATTTGCTTCTTCGCCCTTTATTGCAGGATATTGTTTATTGCCTCGATAGTGAATTTTCGTTGCAATTCTGTCATTTGAATATTTTCTTGCCAGTTCATCAAATTTTTTTAATGCAAAGACATGCAAAGAGCCTTCAGAATTGTCAGTACTGCACACAATAAAATGTTTAAAAGTTTTGTGCTTATTGTATATCTTCTGTAACGATCCATCCTGCCTCATTTTTTTGATGGTTTCATCAAACTCAGGAAGTATTCTTTTATAGGGTGAATTTTTACCAATACAAAGATTGAATGGGGCGGAATCAATAATATTCGGGATTTCAATAATCTGGTCATGGAAGCCAAGTTTATTTATGTTATACCCGACAACCTGTGACACACCCGCAAACAGGTCTGCTCTGTCGGCATTCAGCAAATTTATTGCAGAGTCCATTGTTGGCGACCATAGTATATTCATGCTGGCAAGATTTTTTTTAGCCCAACCATTCCCCGTATACTGGCTCTGGACAAAGGGTCTTAGATCAGAAATCGTTTTAGCCGCCCTTATGTCCTTTATTTTCGGGTTATCCTTTTTAGCAAATATTGTAACCTGCGCCTGGACAACCGGTTCGGTACTGGTTTCCGTGAAGGTTTTTCGTTCTGGCGTTGGCACAGTTATAAAAGCATCTGCTTTACTTTGTTTAACATCATTTTGCGCCCTTGCCCATGGAAGCCCCTGATGCGAAACAGGAAGCCCCATCCGGTTCTTTACTGCTTCATCTATCACATCTATGAGAATGCCCCGCATTTTTCCATTCTCTTTCCATGAAAAAGGAGCATAATTATCAAAGTATACAAATTTCATTGGACGTTGAGGCATAGGCAGGCCCTGGTTCAGGTAAGCACCCAGTATTTTTTGATGCGTACCGTCTATTTTCAGCTCATTCAAGGCATTTTGAAATTGCTGTATCAATGAATCAGGGGTGTTTGTATGAAATGCATAGAACAAAAAACTTTCATCTAAAACATAAACAACTTCATAATCATTGGGATCAAAGTCAAGATTTGCAATCTGCCACAGTGTTGAATATTCAGGATAGGCACATATGTCGAGGCGGTCATTTATCAGTTTAAGTATGTTGAGTTTTTGCGAATGTACTTTTTCTAAAAACTCTTTTTTTACTCCTTTTTTAATTAATAGCTGTTCTCCTATATCATGATTTACTACACCAACCCTGTATTTTTTTATATCATCAAGTGTTCTGATTTTAATTTTTCTTGATTTTTTGGCAATAAGAACAATTCTCAAGGGAGCTATTGGCCCGGCCCACTTAAATAACTGCTCTCTCTGGCTGGTTCTCACCATGGAAAACAGGCAGGTTTTTTCTTTGTGCTGTGCATCTATATATGCGCGCGCCCAGGGCATCAGCTTTATATCTTTTAATGTTTTTTTTGCTCCCATTTTTTTAAAGACTTTGCCTAACAGGTCAAGCGCAATACCATTGATGCTGCCATCTTTTTCAAAATTAAAGGGCGGATAATTTTCAGTCATAAAGGTGTAGCTGTCTATGGATGTTTCAGCAGAGAAGCAAATGCCTGTCGAGGAAAAAAGCAGTAAAAACATCAGGCTTATAATCAATTTTATTTTAAAGCTTTTCATGGAAGAAGCTCCTGACAGTTTAAAGGATATCCAGGTTGATAGAGACATCGCTTGAAGGTTAATTTCATGGAAGCAGTCATTCGCCTGAATGAAATTTGAGATACAGTATTGTCAAACTACCTGAAAAAAACTATTGCCGACAGGATTTTAAAATTGAATGCTTTGTTATGGTAAAAAAAGCAAATACCTGTCAGAGTCAGGACTCATTTTGTTAGGCATATATGCTACAGAAGTCTTGCCCGTCATGTTTATGAAAATATGTAAAAAATTTATCACAGGTTTTTGAAATATGCAAGTCATTGATTTTAAAAATGTAAAACCTGACTGAAGCATATGATCCAGATTCGGCAATATTGCTTCATCGGCAGATAATAGTTATTATAAAGGTGCTAAAGGGTAACGGTTGTGGGTGCGATTAGTCCAGAGGGCGCACTCCATCACCCTTTGGCAATGTTGCTTTTTTTTGTTCCGGCAAAAGAAAAATCCTGCCAAATTAATAGCTTGACCCTTACAACATATTTTGTTAAAAAAAATCTAAGCTAAAACAATTATCAATAACAGGAATACCTTTCAGGCAATCTAACAGTAAAACTGCCTCAATTTGTATTTGCGGCTCTTTAACTTTTTTGAAAACTTGTTTGTGAAAAGTATACTCAAAAGTGATGCAGGCAACTATTCTTTGCAAGGAATTCGCTGTATCGCACAGGCCGAAGAAAACTTCACTTCTTTTTCTCTGCCCTTTACTTTTTGCGGGCAAAGACGTTTTATTATTCTAATTCTTATACTATTTCGTTTGCAACTTAACTTTTATGATGAGGGAAAACCATGAATAAAAGAATCGGTTTTATTACGTTTATTGCGATTATGTCCGTCCTTTTAATAACTCCATCCTTTGCACAGGACACTTCCGGGTCCGGGGAAATTGAGGCCGGGGCCTTGCATTTTCCACCCTTTTCTAATGTAAAAAATCATTTTGAAGTCGATGGATACCTGATTGATCTGGCTACCCAGGTTTTAGACAAGGCTGGTGTTACTTTTGATCTTCGGACATATTCCCCAAAAAAGTTGTACATGAATTTAGCCACAGGAAAAACCGATTTTTTCATCGGCCCCAAAAATGTCGTATATTATGAGAAAGAGACCATTACAAGCAGTTTCGTCGTTATCCAGATTGATTTGCGCGTGTATACCATGAGCAAAGAAAACCCGATTAAAAGCCCGGATGATTTGAAGGGGCAGGCTATTATCACCCGCTTTGGTTATAATTTTGGCGGATTTATTAAGTTTCTGGAAAATCCTGAAAACAATATCACCGTCCATGCTACAAAAAAACCAGAGAATATGTTTTTAATGCTGGGTAAAAAAAGGGCAAATTACTTCCTGAATTATCAACGCCCCACAGAAACATGGGCCAAGGAACAGAATATTCAAGGTTTAAAATCCAACTCAATCCAGAAGATTGATCTTTATTTTATTGTCTCCAAAAAAGCACCTGATGCACAAAATCTTCTAACCCGTCTTGAAAAAGCCTTTAACGAACTCAAGGCAGATGGAGCCAATTTTTAGTGTGATGGTGAAAAATGCCATCACCATGTAGACTGTCACATTTGCCGTTAAAGTTGTAAGTTGCTTTTATATTATCGAACAAGGAATCCCGGTGTGAAATAAACATCAATGCTTTGGTGTTTATTTTTTGCCGGGATTTTTTATTTATCAAAGAGGTATTCGTAGGATGAAAGCTGCTCTTCAATTTCCAGGGAGAGCATCTGTGCAAGAGCGTTGAGGATTATGATTGCGTTGTTGTCGGCATCCTGCTTAACAACGCTCTCAATCCTGCTGAGTATACCGGTGTTGACGATCTGAACCCTGGCGTAATGTTCATCAAGCTTATCAAGATCAAGGTCTGGTCTGTTGCCTTTTTTATGTTCAAAAAACTGCCCCAGAAGGTACATGGATGCCGAGCGGACTACGGTTTCGGAGATGGTTGAAAAGGGGAGGTGGAATCTTGCCATGGGCTTGAAAAAGCTGAGGGTCGGACATCCAGAGGTTGCCATTAAAAGCCCCATGATAGAGTACAGATCCTGTCTTGAGCTTGATTTTTTTATGTAGGTTCTTTCCGGGTCTATGCAGGTTGTTGTGCATTGTTCAAAGGATTTTGAATCCTTGAATTTTTCGACAAGCTCTGCAATGCTGACGGCGACCGGGCAAAAAATGGTTGCTCCACCATCAAGTGTACAGCATTCGCACTGGTTGTTTTCGAGTTTTGTCCAGTCTGGTTTTTCAGGCTCAGATTCCCAGACAATTGTGATTTTAACAGGGTCAAGATTGATAACAAATTCTTCTTTGATGCCATTATGAAAGTTGAATTCGTATTTTATGGTGTATGGTTTGTTGTTCATGTTTGCAGTTGCTTCTATTTATCAAAAAGGTATTCGTAGGATGAAAGCTGCTCTTCAATTTCCATTGACAGCATCTGTGCAAGTGAGTTCAGGATTACGATTGCGTTGTTGTCAGCATCCTGTTGCGCAACACCCTCTATTCTGCCGAGTATGCCGCTGTTGACGGTCTGAACCTTTGCATAATTTTCTTCAAGAATATTAAGATCAAGGTCTGGTTTGTTTCCCCGTTTATGCTCAAAAAATTGCCCCAGGAGGTACATGGATGCAGAGCGGATAGCGGTTTCTGGAATGGTTGAAAAGGGGAGGTGGAATCTTGCCATGGGCTTGAAAAAGCTTAGCACCGGGCAGCCGGAAGTCGCCATGATAATCCCCATGATGGAGTAAAGGCCCTGCTGTGTGTTGGTTTTTTTCAGGTAGGTTCTTTCCGGAACCTCACATGTTACAGTGCATTCCTCAAAGGATAATGAGTCCTTGAATTCCTCGACAAGCTCTGCAACATTAACGGCAAGCGGGCAAAAAAACGTTGACTCATCATCAAGTGTGCAGCAGTCGCACTTGCTGTTTTCGAGTTTTGTCCAGTCTGGTTTTTCAGGTTCAGATTCCCAGATTATGGCAATTTTAACGGGGTCAAGATTAACTACAAATTCTTCTCTGGTGCCATTATGAAAATCAAACTCATACCTTATGGTGTATGGTTTGCTGTCCATTGATCCGCCTCCGGTTGCTGTGCGAGTTTCAGCATAGATTTACATGTACTTTTGTAAAGTACATCATTTTCAAGTCGTGTGTGAATATGTGCAATCGGCAGAGTTTATTTAATAAAAAACAAAACTATTTCTTATCTTCAACCAAAAACGGCAATCCAGGCTGAACATATTTTCTGTATGCAGGGCAAGTTTTCAGCCTCCTGCATTTTCTACAGACATGAACGCTTTTTTTGGGCAGGCTTTTATTTTTAGGGCATATGATGAAAACTTCCCCTTTCGGCTTGTTTACCATCAATGCTATCCTTCGTGTAACAAGTATTATTTCCATACCATTCCCGTTTTACCGGGAATGGTTTATCTGTTTAATTTGCTTTTATGTTCGCATGGGACAAAAAAAAATACAAACTTATACCATATTAGAATTTATATTCCAGGGTGGTTATTACCCTGTCGTTGTCCTTAAATTTTCCATAGTCGAGCTTTCCAAAGCTACCGTCATTTGATGAGTCATCATTACTATCCTCTTCATCACTGCCATCAAAGAATTCCACGGCAACCGTCAGGTAAAGCCCCTTCATCAGCTTGTATTCTCCCTGTGCGCGCTGAAGCCTTGATCTGTTGGTAAGATCGTAATTTGCTCCAAGTTCGAATTCAAGGTCTTCGTTGTATTTAAGGCTGATTCTGCCGTACATGTCATTTTTGCCTGGCCTGCTGCTTCGGGAACTGTCGATGTAGTCGGTTGCCCACTGGTGGCGAAGTATCTGCTCAAATGAGTATTCACCGGTAAATATGATTTGTTCTAAAAATACCTTTTGTGCCCAGTCATCAATGGTATATGTCGTTCCAAGGACAGTTGTAAGATACTCATCATCCCTTCCGTTAACAGCATAGCTGTATAGGGACTCTCCGTGGAACTCCCATTTTTTATGGGTTGTTGAAAACCCACCAACTATATGGTTGGCCCGGACTATTTTTTTAATTTTTGTAGTCTTTGTGACTGGAATACCAAGTATCTCTTCCTGGTGTTTTTCCTGTTTTACAACGCTGTACGGGTTTGGGCCGGAATAGGCAGAAGCAAAAAGGTCCCATCCCTTGAATGTGGTTTTTACTTTACCAAAATAGCCAAAATGCAGGGAATCAATCTCAGGCTCTTCTTCGACATATGAAGTATTTGGGTCAGATGATAAGTTCGAAGGATCGTCAAGGCTCTGGGTCTTGCCCCACCATCGTGAGCTGAAATGGGGTATTTTGCTGGGCGAGTAAACAGGAAGAAATGCACCTGTAAGGGTGTACTCCTTAATATAATAATTAATGGTTGTCTGCCAGATTCCATAATCCTTTGGACTCAAAGGATCGTTTCCATCTGTGGGCCTGAACCGGTCGGCAGGTGAAAACAGTGTTGAAACTCCGTTTTTAAATATCTTTTTTCCCGCAATAATATCAAAGTCGTCAAAGGTTATTGTTGAGTATAGTTCGTTGACTTCCAAGTGTCTGCGGTAATCCATGTTGTCCTGGAACCATCTTGTAGCACCTGCGTAAGTTCCATGCTGGGTTCCACCTTCTGCCCAGGCGTTTATGTCTATTCTAAAGTCATCCCAGCTCGAAAAGGTTTCGAGTTTCACGAGATAGTCGTTATAGTGCCTGCTTTCATCAAGGCCATTTCTCGGCTCAGCAGGAAAGAAAAAATAATGGTATCTCAGTTGAGCCTTTCCGCCTATGTTCTCGCCAAAACCCTTGGCAAATTTAAAGGCTGGATTTTCAGGCTTTGCTTCCTCTGCACCGTCTTCCATATCAGCAAAAGGATCATCTTCATCAGAGGAATCATTTTCCATTTCAGCAAAAGGATCATCCTCATCCGATGATGAGCTTGAACCTGTGTCTTCAAGCTCATCAAAAAGATCCATATCATCATCTGCAAAAGCTGGCCCGACACCAAAAACAAGGGCAAAGCCAATAATAAGAAGTAAAAAGGTTTTTAGCAGTTTCATAATTACATCCTTTATTTTTTACTTAAAGCATCCAGGAGGAGCTGGTCTGTATGTACAAGCCGCTCTCCCATGATGTTGGACAGGTTGAGGAACATCTGGCTTGCGATTCTCGGGAAAATCTTTTTGATCCTCATCATGCCGGCCCAGTCTAATTCAAGGTACTTGATATGTTCCGTGGCACAAATATCTGCAGAGCGAGGGCCAGGATTTACCAGAGCGATTTCTCCAAACACGTCACCCGGCTCAAGTGTGGCAACCGTTGTCTGTTTTCCACTACGGGGGTCAGTAGCAAGCACCTGCGCCTGGCCTTCCAGAAGCAGATACATGCTTGTTCCTTCATCGCCGTATGAAATCGCATACTGCTTGGCTTCTTTTTCCAGGACCTTGCCAATAAGGATAATCTTTTTGATCTGCCAGGGTCTCATTTTCTGGAAAAGCCTTGATTCCTGGATAACCTTGTCATCAAGGTTGAGCTTGATCATATCAAGAATCGTAATGAGCTGTGTTGAAGAAAGCAGGATTGGAGTAATGAACATGTCGCCAAGCAGAGCGAAAAGCATAACCAGGGCAGAAAGGAAGCCAAAGTAGATGACTGGTACGAAGCTTGACGCTGTAACAACTGCAAAACCGAGGGCCAGTGCTATGGATGTTGATAATACCGGCGTTATCTCAGAGCGGATACATACCTCCATTGCCTTGTCCTGATCCTGAAGCTCTCTCATCTCCTTGTTGTATCTGGTCATAAAGTGAACCGTGTCGTCCACTGCAATTCCAATGGAGATTGCCGCAACCATTGCGGTTCCTGTGTTGAGTGGAATATCAAATATGCCCATGATTCCGAAAATTACTACGATTGGAAAAAAGTTTGGTATCAGGGAAAGTGCGCCAGCCTTCACGTTAACAAAGAGCATCGACATAATGATGAATATGATTATCAGGAGCAGAGACAGGGACTGCGCCTGGCCAGTGGCCATGGAGTCGGCTGCCTTGTTGACAAGAATATTTTCGCCGGTAAACCCAAAGGTAAAATGCTCGTTTATAGAAACTTTTAAAAATGAGTTAAGCGAAACAAGGGCTTCTTTCAATTCATGGGATGAGCTGATATTATGACGAACCAGTATGTTGACCTCGCTGTAGTCCGTGGTTACGAACCTTTCAATTTCGCTTCTTTGCAGGGTCAGCAGATACTGAGGAATAAGACCAGGTGTTGATGGTACTTTCAAGAATTCTTGCTTCCCATCGTTCATTTCCCTGTGGATAAGGGATATGTAATCGGAAAGGGAGAAGGTCTTGTCAAACCAGCCTTGTTCAAGCATGAATTTCTGGAGTGCCTCTACCTGCTTGAGATATTTCGGGTCCTTGAATGTGTTAGGTATACCACTGGAAATCCTGATATAAAAAGGCTGTGCCCCGCAAATTTCTTCGTGGAGAGTCTGGCTCCTGGTTCTGATGTCTGAGGAGGGCTTGAAAAATCCCAGAAGATCATTGTCCACCTTAACCTGGACGGTAAAGGCTCCAATGAACACAGCGCCGCCCAATAGAAATGTAAGGATTCGCCACTTATATTTTCTGATAGAAGCAATAATAAGGTCTGCAAGGTAGTCAATCCCTGTCTGGATGACTCCCTTTTTATCGGAATCAACGTGCTTGACGGTTTTTGCTCCAAAGTACTTGAGGTACACAGGGGCCGCCATTCCAGTGATAAGCGGGTTAACAAAAAGTCCGAATGATGCAACAATACCGAATTGTTTGAGTATTGTTATCTGGTTGAGCGTGATGGAGAGAAAGCCAAGAAATGTGGTTATTGCAGTAAGCATAATCGCAGTGCCACATTTTGAAGCCATGTAGTGTATTGCCTTGTCTCTAAAATTGGTATGCTCAAGCCCTTCCATATACTCCGAGAGTAAATGTATGTCCTCTGTGGAGCCGATAACTATTATCAGGGACGGCACAATAACGGTGAGTATGTTTAAGGGGATGCCCACAAAAAACATGAACCCGGCAGACCAGATTACGCTGGAACCTGCGGTTATAATAGGCAGGATAGCACCATTAATAGAGCGCATTGTAATGATCAGGGTCAGCATGAGAACCAGCACGGAAAAAGGAACAAGCTGATTCTGGTCGTTCAGGATACTTTCAGTTATCATCCTTTTTGTATAGGAGTTTCCAAGCTGGAAGACCTTTTCAAATTTCTGAATGCCTTTTTTTTCGTCATAAAATTGTGCTATAATCTCATCGACTTTTCTGGAAAATTTGGCATTATATTCGGGGTCATCCGGGTCGCCATCCACAAACAGGTTAATCGCAGTGGCTGATCCGTCCTTTGCTATGAGATTGTTTACGAGAATTGGATTTCTTAAAGCGTCCTGTTTTATAGCCAGGGCCTCTTCAGAAGTCTCTGGAAGATAGTCGATCAGGGGGTTCGTGCTTAAAGCTCCGTCTTCACCCTTAAAATTGGTCACTGTAAAAAGACTCTCAACCTTGGACACACCCTCAAGCTCTTCAAGCTGATATGCAAGCTCATCAACCATGGCCAGCTTTTCAGGTGAGAACAGATCCTTGTCCTTTACATATATGATCGAAATATTGTCGGTTCCAAATTTCTCAAGCGTTTCTTCATAATAATCCTTGTCAGGGTCACCCTGGATCATCATTCCAGAAGCTGAGGCATCAACCTTGAAGCCTGTGACAACAAAATACATCGCAATGATGTTTACGGTAAGAATTATAAAGGTTACTAAAATTGGGTGGTTGTGACTCCAGAGCATAAATTTTCGCATTTTTTACAACCTCTTGCATTTCAAATTGACATAATATTTCAGGGCGGCTTTTAAAAGCCGCCCGTTTATCAAAGCTAATATCGCAGGTTATTGAACGTGTTTTCCAGTTGTGATAAAACGTTCAGTGAAAACAGAGTCTTTAATGTTCTCGTCAATTACTCTTTTCTTTATAAGGGTGAGAGTCTTATGTTTCTTGCTTTTGTTGTCCATGATGGTTTTTTTAGGTCGCCATACAGTCCCTTTGACATTTTCAAAACTAAAGGATGTCTGGATCTTTATGAGTTTATTTCTTCTGCCGTAGAATTCAACCTTTAGTGTAAGCAGGTTGTCCTTGGATATCCACATTGTCCTGAGGGTGTATCCGCTTTCTCTGGCTTTTTGCTTATTTTGAGGTGTTGATTCAATCACATAGCAGTCCCAGTCTTTTTTGTCGTGATTAAATTTTTCTTCGCGAATAATTTTGTAATTAAAATTGTCAATATCTTCTGGTTCCATGTCTTCGTATGTGAAGTCTGTTCCCATGAAGTATGTTTTCTTGCTGCCCTTGGCAATTCTTTGCATTTTCTTGGTGGCGGGCATATACAGCCATTGGTCATTTTTTCCGTCAGACTGTTCCCAGGTCAAAAGGGCAGTGCCTTTGATGTCGGCAGGGGATAGAAAGGCAACCAGGTATCGGTTAAGGTCGTTGCCAAAGTCTTTGCTGAAACGTTTAAGATCTCTTTTTTCTTTGCCCTTTGATTTTGTGTCTATCAGGAGCATTTTTTCTTCACCATATTCAGTGGTGACCTTGTGCATTTCTTTTTGTTTTTCCATAACTTCTTTGCCAGTAATTGCAAAAACCGGGGATGCCACACTTAAAAGAAAACATCCTGCTACCATAACCAAAAGCATCTTTTTAGACATTCTTTCCTCCTGAGGTATTTTTTGTTTAGTGTGTACTTAAAATTTTGTATTGATAAATCTATTCACCCTTTTATATTCAAAAT
>JAOZSB010000121.1 GCA_029939895.1 Desulfobacterales bacterium | reverse complement strand
ATATTAAATATGTCTTCACTTGGCGGCAAAAAAGGCTCTCCATACTCTGCCACATATGCTGCAACCAAAGCCGGGCTGATCCAGTGGACAGCGGGAATTCGAGAAGAACTGCATGACACCGGTGTAAGCGCATCGGTCATCTGCCCTGGTTTCGTGTCCGAGGCAGGGATGTTTGCAGTATATAAAAAGAGTGCCCCAAAAATTGTTGGTGAAACAACCCCGGAAAAAGTAGCAGAAGCAGTTCTGAAAGCCATAAAAAAAGATGTCTGCGAGATCATAGTTAATCCAGGCCCTATAAAACCTATGATGTTCCTGGATGTGATCAATCCGGAAATTGGCTCGTGGCTGCTCAGAAAATTTGGAGTATACAAATTTTATCATCAGCAGGCCATTGATAATGAAGCACAACGCAAATAATAAGTCGAACTTTACTGGAGAACAAGACAATGAAACATGCAGGAAAAGTTGCAATAATTGACGGAACTCGTACACCATTTGCAAAATCTGGAACAGATTTTCGTGATGCAATGGCTTGGGAATTGGGCCGATACGCAATAAAAGGTCTGATGAGCAAGGCCGGGATTGAATCTAAAGAGATTGACCATGTTATCATGGGAACCGTTGCATCGGATATTTCAACCACAAATGTAGCACGTGAAGCAGCACTCGGCGCAGGGCTTGACAATAAGATCCCTGCCCATACCTGCACTGTGGCGTGTATTTCCGCAAACATGGCTGTAACAAATGCAGCCGCAATGATAGCAACGGGAAATGCAGATGCAGTAATTGCAGGCGGTGTAGAAACATTCTCGGATGTGGATATAAAAATTTCAAAAAAATACCGGAAATTCCTTCTTGATATGACGATGTTCAAACGACCCAAAAGCTTGTCAGGAAAGCTTGGACTGCTCAAGGGGATGAGTGTGAAAGATTTTATCGCACCAGAATCTCCCGCAATATCAGAATTTTCCACGGGTCTCAGCATGGGCAAGAATGGCGACAGGCTTGCACAGAGGCTCGGCATAACACGTAAGGAGCAGGACGACTATGCTGCAATGTCCCACATGAGGGCAGTAAAGGCGATCAAGGACGGAGTACTGCAAAGTGAAATTGTCCCTGTTGTCATGCCTGGACAAAAAAGCTCAATTGCAATCGACAACGGCCCGCGAGAGGACGCAACCTATGAACGGCTCAGCAAGTTAAGGCCGGCCTTTGACAAAAAATACGGAACCGTCACAGCTGGGAATTCATCATTTTTAACCGACGGCGGAACAGCAGTACTTCTGATGAGCCAGGAAAAAGCAGAAGCACTCGGTCTCAAGCCGCTTGCCTATATAAAATCATTTGCATATACAGGCCAGGATTTATTTGAAGAACTTCTTCTTGGGCCAGCCTTTGCCATACCAAAGGCACTTGAAAAAGCTGGTTTAAAGTTTTCAGACATAAACGTACTTGAAATCCATGAAGCATTTGCAGCGCAAATGGTAGCAAATATCCACTGTCTTGATTCTGCAACTTTTGCAAAGGAGTCCCTTGGGCTTTCAGAAAAAATTGGCGAAGTAAACATGGATCAGCTCAACACTCAGGGCGGATCATTGTCCCTTGGACATCCCTTTGGTGCAACCGGTGGGAGGCTGATAACAACCTGCTGCAACCGCATGAAAAAGGAAGGTGCTGAATTCGGCATAGTCGCTGGATGCGCAGCCGGTGCTGTTGGAAATGCTATTGTGTTGGAAAATGCAAACTGATTTTAACAAGACTTTAATTAAAAAAATGACGACAAAAATACAAGAACTTACTTATAAAGGATATATGAATCATGAAATATATCAGTAAAGAAACAACAGACGAAAACATACTTGTGATAACAATCGATTGTCCCGATACTAAGGTTAATAAGGTTTCAAGCGGACTTCTTGACGAAATACTTGCAGTACTTGAAAACGATATTGAGGCAACAGCAGTAAAGGGGCTTGCAGTACTCAGTGCCAAGGATGACAATTTTGTGGTTGGAGCAGATGTTGATGAATTGCAAGCCATGGAAACCGAAGCAGAAGTAAAGGCATACATAAAAAAGGCCCACGATATACTCAACAGGATAGAAGCTTTGCCAATCCCTGTTGTCTGCGGAATCCACGGTAATTGCCTGGGGGGTGGGCTTGAGCTGTCTCTGGTGGCTGACTACAGGATCGCATCTGACTCAACATCCACCGTAATGGGATTGCCCGAAGTTCAGCTTGGTTTGCTTCCGGCTGCTGGCGGAACTCAACGCCTGCACAGGCTTGTTGGCCTTACAACTGCTCTGCCCATGATGCTCACCGCAAAGAACGTGCGTGTAAAAAAAGCAAAAAAAATGGGGTTGATTGACGAAATCGTATCACCCTTTGCATTGCGGGACGCTGCAATAAAATCAGCAGTTGCGCTGTCCAAAAACAAAAAGAAAAAAAATAAACGCAAAAAATCACCAGTAGACATGCTCCTTGAGTCAAACCCAATAGGCAGAAAAATAGTATTTTCTCAAGCCAGAAAAGGAGTCCTGTCAAAGACCTTTGGCCTGTACCCTGCACCGATGGAAATTATTGCTTCTGTTGAATCTTCATACAGAAAGGGGATTAAAAAAGGGCTTGAGATGGATGTAGATCGGTTTGCAAATCTGGTTATGTCGTCTGAATCAAAATCGTTGATGAGCCTTTTTTTCGCCATGAACGAGTTAAAGAAAAATCCACTCGAAGACAAAGCCAAACCAGTCGGGAAATTAGGCATACTCGGCGCAGGGCTTATGGGTGCAGGAATTGCAACGGTTTCTACTCCTCATTGTGAAACGATTCTTCTAAAAGATGTCAGCTTATCTGGTGCAGCAAGTGGGATGAAGGAAGTAGCAAAGAGTTTGAATATTCAGTCAAAATCAGGAGGAATTACTGCCTTTGAACGGGATGCCAGATATGGAAAGCTCATTCCGTGCGATGATTACTTGCAGTTTAAAAGTTCTGATCTGGTTATTGAAGCAGTCTTCGAAGATTTGACCCTTAAGCAAAAAGTCTTAAAAGATGTTGAAGACGCAACAGATCAAAGAACAATCTTTGCTTCCAATACTTCTGCAATTCCAATTGGCGACATTGCTCAGGGCTGCCAGAGACCTGAAAACGTAATCGGAATGCATTACTTCTCCCCGGTTCACATGATGCCGCTTCTTGAAATCATTACGACGGAACAGACAGCCGACCATGTAACTGCAACGGCTCTGGCCTTTGGAATCAAGCAGGGAAAAACCTGCATTGTAGTAAAGGATGGGCCAGGATTTTACACCACACGAATACTCGCACCACTGCTAAACGAAGCGGTCTTCCTGCTTGAGGAAGGAGTCACCGCACCTGAAATCGACAAGGCCATGCAGCTTTTTGGTTATCCAGTCGGGCCGGTTACGCTCCTTGACGAGGTTGGTATCGACGTTGGTGCCCATGTAGGTGAAGTACTTGGGCCGATGTTTGAAGCCAGGGGCATGGTTTCATCGAGCAGTCTGCCAAAGCTTTTTGAAAAAGGTTTTTTAGGCAAGAAGAATAAAAAAGGTTTTTACGATTACACAAGCCCCAAGAAAAACGGGATGCGCCAGGCCAATATGGATGTGTATAAAGTAATTGAAAACTCTGGTCGGCAGGCGATGAATATGGATGAAATCCAGCAGCGCATTGGTCTCATGATGGTTAATGAAGCAGCATTGTGTCTTGAAGAGGGGATCATCTCGTGCCCCAGAGACGGCGATGTCGGGGCAATTTTAGGGCTTGGGTTCCCGCCATTCACGGGTGGCCCGTTCAGGTATGTTGACTCAGTGGGTGTTGGGATCATTCTTGAGCAGATGAACAAACTGTTTGATACTTACGGCGAAAGATTCAAGCCAGCAGGAATAATAAAGGATATGGCAAAAAAGAACTCCAGGTTCCATTCATGATAATGAAAAGTAAATTTTTTTACATTTTTTAAGTTTATACGAACAGAAAAAATATAAAGGAGGCAGCATATGTTAGTAAACGGTTTTGTAGAATTAAAACGAGATGAGGTCCTCGAGACTGTTAAGGGCAGGGTTGAACAGGGTGATGATGCATTAAAAATTCTGGATGATGCACGACATGCCATGACGGTTGTTGGAGATAAGTTCCAGGAGGGGACTCTGTTTCTTGCTGAAATGATGCTGTCTGCTGAAATATTCAAAGAAGTAGTGACAATATTACAACCGGGAATGGACAAGGCTCGTCCTTCTGAATCAATCGGCAAGATTGTGCTGGCAACGCCAAAGGGGGACATTCACGACCTTGGCAAGGATATTTTTGCAACACTCCTGATTGCTCAGGGTTTTGATGTGCATAATTTGGGTGTGGATGTTGATCCTTCCAAAGTGGTGGATACGGTCAGGGAAGTAAAACCGGACTTTGTGGGATTTTCAGCCCTTATCACAACAGCCTTTGCAAGTATGAAAAAAACCACGGATATACTTATCAGCGAAGATCTGCGCGGTTCTTTTAAGCTCATGGTGGGCGGAGGTGTTACAAATTCAGTGCTGAAAGATCACGTTGGTGCTGACTTCCAGACCATTGATGCAATGGAGGGTGTGTCGTACTGCCTGAAAACCATGAAGGAAAAAAATCAATAAGAGCTTTTTGCAAATTTCATAACCAGACCTTCGGACTAAACTAAGGGTTTGGCTTCGATTTAATTTTTAAGTTTATTGGGAGGGTTTGATGAAATTGCTGCTAATTGCTGGTTTTCTTGGTTCTGGCAAAACAACCCTGCTCATTCAGATAGCACACCACCTTGTCTCAGCTTCACAAAGTATTGCTATTGTTGAAAACGAGATGGGCGAAATTGGTGTTGACGGTGATTACCTGAATCTTGAAGGCCTTCAGGTGCAGGAGCTTTTTGGCGGTTGCATATGCTGCACGCTTTCCACCGGACTCATTAGTACTCTGGAGAAGGTCGAGGAACTCTATCACCCAGATACTGTGATCCTTGAAGCAACGGGGGCTGCGAGGCCCGGAGATATTTTAAACAATCTCAATACCTATCAGTCAAGGGTTGATGGCATTCAGGTTATTACCGTTGTTGATGCAAACCGCTACCCGATGCTGAAGGAAATGATGGAACCACTTTTGACAGCCCAGGTCGAGGCAGCCGATATAGTAGTGATTAACAAAATTGATCAGGTTGAACCAGAACAAGTGGACCTGATAAAAAAAGAGACTGCCGACTTAAACAAGGAAGCAGTAATTGAAGCAATTTCGGCTGAAAATAAAAGTAGCATAAATATTATAGCGGATGCTTTGCAATGATAAATAGCGTGAACCAGGTACTGCCGTCATCATTTGCACGCAAAGAAAGCTTAGGTTCAAGTGATGCACTTACTGCAAATCAATTGATTGATGCCCTTGAAGAGTTTCTTGCTGAAATTACAAAGGAACTCAAAAGACGTGGATGCAGGCTCATAGGGCACATCAAAGGATTGGTTGATGCACAGGACAATGGGCATCTTTTTTTCAGCATTACTTCCTTTGATGAGGGAGTACGGTTTAAGAGTGAGCTTATTGATGGAATCACAAACGTAACATTAACTACAAACATAATTGTCTATGGCATTGAAGAGGCCCTGATCCAGGACATTTACAACCTTGCTTTTGAAAAAATAGTAAATCAAATAAAGCCTGTTATATAAAGGGGGCTTTTTACTTATTTCATAACCAGGCCTTAGTTAAAAAAAAGTAAAAATGCTTCGTAAAATCTAATGTTCGCCAGGAGGGATAAGTTATGCAAAAAGAAACAATGACTTCAATAGAAAGAGTCGAGTGCGCCTTAAATCTTGAAAAACCAGACAGGGTGCCGATTTGGCCGGATGTTACAACATCGGCTGCGGCAGCACTTACTGACGAAAAAATTTGGGAAATCACGCACCAGGGCTTTGATGCTGAGCAGGATCTGGAGTTAAAGCTCTTTGATGAGTACGGCGGGTGGGATGCAGTAAACCCGGCCTTAACCGCTGATGTATTTGCTGTTGGTGGAAACAAGATAATTAAAGCCACCGAGGAATCGCCAGAAATACAGTTTGTTGAAGGTGAATGGACCAAATATGAAGACTATGAAATTATAGCAGAAATCGGGTGGTTCCAGTTTGTTACAGATCACCTTATTTACAGGGTCTCAGACATAAAAGACAAAGCAGAATATGATAAACTCTACGGTGAAGTAATAAACGGAACCCTGAGGGGCATGGCAGAGTATCAGAAAAGAGGTGCGTTTATCCTGTATGCACAGCCTAACAACCATCCGTTTTTTACACT
This sequence comes from Desulfobacterales bacterium, assembly GCA_029939895.1. Taxonomy (GTDB): domain Bacteria; phylum Desulfobacterota; class Desulfobacteria; order Desulfobacterales; family JAOZSB01; genus JAOZSB01. The sequence goes on along the minus strand of JAOZSB010000121.1, from coordinate 5,335 downwards.
TTCGCTTGCACGTTCCATGGTGAAGTTTACAGAGGATCTGTTCTACAGGCCTGAAATGGTGGAACGGGCGCTTAAAAAAATGACGGAAGAGTTTATAGAATTTGGTTTGATGCTTTGCGAGATGGCTAATCTTAAAAACACAAAGGTGATTGAAGAGAGAGCTGGCGGGGCGATTTATCCTCTGAGGGTTTTTGATCGCTTCTGGTGGCCCTATACACAACAGATTGTAGAAGCATTTCATTCCAGGGGAATAATGAGTTCCTTTCACCTTGATACCTGTTGGGACAAGAACCTGCACTACTTCAAGGAGCTACCCAGAAAATCGGCTATGATTGAACTCGACGGCACAACAAATATTTTTGCAGCAAAGGATATACTCAGGAACCATATGTGCATTGCAAGCGATATCCACCCTGCACTTATGTCCCTTGGGAAACCGGAAGAGGTCGCAGCATACTGCAGGAAAGTGATTGATGAAGTTGGTGATGATGGCGGGCATATACTCTCGACTGCCTGTGGTCTGCCGGCTGCCGCGAAAAAGGAAAATTTTATTGCCATGCTTGAAACCGGAAAGACATACGAGCTGTCTAAATAGTACCTGATTACTATTAAGTATACTAGGAGTTTCTGCCATGAAAATCATAGGCGAAAAAATAAATGGAACACTAAAGCTGGTTAGAAAAGCAGTGGAAGAAAAGGATGAAGCATTTATTCAAGACCTTGCGAAACAACAGGCAGATGCGGGTGCATACTGGCTTGATGTAAATGCCGGAACCCTTCCAGAGCATGAGCCAGATGATCTTGTCTGGCTTGTTCGCACTGTGCAGGAGGTTGTTGATCTGCCGCTTTGCCTGGACAGCGCAAATGTAGAAGCACTTAAGGCCGCAGTAAAGGCAGTAAAGAAAACTCCTCTTATTAACTCCATAAGCGGTGAATCAGGGCGGCTTGAGGGAGTTCTGCCTTTGGTTAAAGACCATGACTGCGAAGTAATTGCGCTTGCAATGGATGGAAATGGCATCCCTGCAGATGTGGAATCCCGGCTGGCTGTAGTTAAAAGCCTGATAGCTGAAACTCGCAATGCAGGTATATCCGACGACAGAATCTATATTGATCCCCTTGTAACCGCTCTTGCAACAGGAATCCAGAGCGGGCAGGTCGCCTTTAAAACCATGGAGGCAACCCGGCTTGAATTTCCAGATGTCCATTTCACAATGGGGCTTAGCAATATATCCTTTGGGCTTCCGGAAAGAAAGGTAGTAAACAAAACTTTTTTAGCACTTGCTATTGCCGCAGGCCTGGACGCTCCTATTCTGGACCCGCTTGACCGGGATTTAATGGAAATTCTTTTAACATCCGAGATGGTGCTTGGAAATGATAATTACTGCCTGAACTACATAAAAGCATTTCGGGAAGGAAAGATCGGTAATAAAACAGATTCGAAATAGAAGTAAAGCCAGAGTAAAATAAGACTGGCTGCAAAAAATGAAGTACTGGGGGCAACATGAAAACAGCTTTTGTAACAGGCGCATCTGGTTTTTTGGGCCAGAATCTTCTTGATCAGCTAATCAAGGCTGACTGGAAAGTAACTGCGTTTGATTTAGATATATCAATACTTAAGAGGTATGAGAAGGATGGAGTCTCCGCAGTCACGGGCGATATTACCGACCCTGAAATGTGCGTTAATGCAATTCCTGAAAATGTTGATGCAGTATTTCATATTGCCGGAGATACCAGCCACTGGAAGCTCAGGGACGAAATGCAGACCAGGATCAATGTTGACGGAACTCGCATAATGGCAAATGCAGCACTTAAGAAAAATGCCCGTCGTTTTATACTTACTTCCAGCATCGGTTCCTTTGGGGCGCATCCCGGAAGAATATTTGAAGACTTTGAGTCAAATGCACTTGATTCGAAAATCAACTACTGGCGCACAAAATATCTTGCAGAACTTGAGGTGGAAAAATGCATTGAAAAGGGGCTTGATGCAGTAATAATAAATCCCTCTAATATTATTGGAGCCTATGATTTTTCTGGCTGGGCGCAAATGTTTATGTTGATAGAGCAAAACAAGCTTCCTGGCGCACCTCCTGGTATGGGTTCATTTTGCCATGCACGGGAAACTGCACTTGCACATATTTCAGCAGTTGAAAATGGGCGATGCGGACACAAATATCTTCTGGCTGTAACCGATGAAACATGGCTCGGTTTTGTTCAGGAAATGGGGAAGTGCCTTAATCGCAAGGTTCCACAAAAAGCAATGCCTGAATTTTTATTAAAAATTGTCGGCCAGGCATCATATCTGGTTTCATGTGTAACTGGCAAGGAACCTGACCTGACACCGGAAAAAGCAGAGCTGGTTTCCACCAGATTGATTTGCGGTACAAAAAAAGCAGTGGAAGAACTTGGCTACAAACCCATACCCCTGGCAGAAATGCTTCAGGATAGTTTTCTCTGGTTAAAGCAGGAGGGGTATCTGAAGAATTAACTGATTGGATCAAGGCCAAAATGATACAGGGCGAATTAACATCTCAGTCGATTGACCGCAATCAATTGCTGCGCAATACTGTGCAGCGTATGGAATATCCGTCTTTTGACGATGTCTCAGAGGAAATGCTTGCAAGAATTGAAAGTTTTATTACTGCAAAGCTTCCAGCAATGCATTGCAGATATATATATGAAATTACTTCTTTTCAAAATTGCAAAAATGGCGTAATCCTTGCCAGTGACTCAAATAAAAGCTTAAAAATAGAATCCAAAAAATGGGCATATCTGACCAGCCTTACTGGGGGAGTAAGTCATGTCTGCTGTTTTGCATTAACGCTGGGGCATGGGCTTGATGATGAAATCGCTCTTTTGAAGGAATCCTCTCTCATGGATGCTTACATGCTTGATGCCCTGGGTTCAGCAATGGCAGACCTTTCTGCAGATCATGTTGCACTGGAAGTCCGCAGGAGATTTGAAGAAAAAGGGCTTGAGACCAGTACTCGATTCAGTCCGGGTTATTGCGACTGGCCTTTAATTTCAGGCCAAAAAGAGATGTTCGGGTTTCTGGATACCCCGTTAATCGAACTCCACATGCTTCCCCAGGGTATTATGAAACCGCGAAAATCTATCACAGCAGCAATCATTGCAGCAAAAGTTATTCCGCATGATTCCCCGTGTATTTTCTGCAAAAGAGACTGCGCTCACCGCCGTACAGAATTTAACAATTCAGCAACTGAAAAAAATTAATCAACGAAGTTTTTTTGCTATTTTTGTGTTGCAATTTATCATGAAAATTCTTAGTATAAATATCCTGTCCAAATTGTTATAAACTATTTGAGAATCAGTAATAATTTGTTATTTTTGTTGATTGTATGTGATCTGAAAACATCGATGAAAAAACTTTATAAAACTTGATCGTTTCAGCTTTGAGGAGAAGACATGGACCAAAATTATCCAGACAGTTACACTTGTAAAAATCCCTCGACCGGGAAAGTTATTGGCAATGTTCCAACAACCAGCCTTGATGATATTCCAAAAATTTTTGAAAAAGCAAGGGCCGCACAAAAGCTGTGGGGTGATATGCCCTTTGAAAAACGAAGGCAGTATATTTTTAAAATGCGTGACTACATGGTGGAAAATGCCGAAGAAATTGCAAGGGTCATTTCCATAAGCACTGGAAAAACCCTTTCCGATGCTTTAAACACCGAGGTGTTTCCATGTGTTCTGGGCATTGACTGGTATGCAAAAAAGGCTGGAAAATCCTTGAAAAGCGGAAATATTCCAATTTCCAATGTACTGTTTGCAAATAAAATTACTTATATAAAGCGGGTTCCTCAGGGGGTTGTTGGAATTCTTTCTCCCTGGAACTATCCATTTTCCATACCCTTTGGCGAGATTGTAATGGGGCTTATGGCAGGAAATGCAGTACTGTACAAACCAGCCGATGAGACTGCACTTGTCGGGGTTGTGATGGAAGAGATAATAGCTGCTGCCGGGCTTCCAGAGGGTCTTACGCAGTTTATTATGGGATTCGCTCCAGCCATTTCTACTGCTTTTTTTGAAAACGGAATTGACAAGGTGTTTTTCACAGGCAGTGTGCGGGTTGGAAAACTTCTCATGAAACAGGCCGCAGAAACCCTAACGCCGGTCAGCCTTGAGCTTGGCGGTAACGATGCCATGATAATTCTCGATGATGCAAATATTGAAAGAGCAGTAAACGGTGTGATGTGGGCATCCTTTCAAAACTCCGGTCAGTCCTGCGCCGGCGGGGAGCGGATCTATGTCCATGAATCGGTTTATGATGAATTTACAGAGCTGCTAAAAGAAAAAGTAAAAAAATTGCGCCAGGGACCAGACAAGGGAAATTTTGATATAGACATTGGCTCCATGACCGTTGACCGTCAGTTGCAGGTAGTAAATGAACATGTTGAAGATGCATTGTCCAAGGGTGCAAAAATGTTTGTCCAGGCAACTCTGATAGATCCTGACGCACCCAACTTCTATCCGGTCTCTGTTCTGACGGATGTTGACCACACCATGAAGATTATGACCGAGGAAACATTCGGCCCGGTGGTTGGGCTTATGAAATTTAAAACCGAAGAAGAAGTAATTGCACTTGCCAATGATTCTGATCTGGGGCTGACATCAAGCGTGTGGACAACGGACAACGGTCGGGGCAGGGCGCTTGCTGAAAAACTTGAAACAGGTATTTCCACCGTAAACGACCACCTGTACACCCACGGTATGAGCGAGGTTCCTTGGCTGGGCTGGAAAAACAGCGGAATAGGGGCCACCCATTCACGGCAGGGGTTGGAGGAAATGACGAAGGTCAAGGTCATCAATTACGATGTCATGCCAAATCTGCCTACAAATCTCTGGTGGTTCCCTGTGCGGAAGGTCAAATTCGATGTTTTTGTTGAAACCCTTCAACTGCTCTTTGGAAAGACTGTTGATGAAAAAGCTGGTGCAATAAAACGAATTTTTCCACGACTTATGAAAGACCCTCTGATTATGGAGAAGTTTGTCTATATACTTAAGAGAGCCGGGATTAAGGGGAAGAAAACAGTGGCAAAGGGGACGGTTGATAAAATGGCTGAAAAGCCCGATGAAATTAAATGATTTTCAACCTGAGCTGAGTAAAGAAGGTGTCGGCTCTGTGAAGCCCTGGTCAGCATAATTATTGGTAAACAAAAAAGCTGAATTCGTCGGGTTATTCTTCAAGCCAATTTGAAGTTATAACCCGACGATTTTGAGAAAATGGAATTGAAGTTCTATCCAGTTGGCCATGAGTCGATTTAGATTTGGCCGGGGTTCAGGCTGGATAGCAACATCCTTTTTTTAATATCTATAT
>JAOZSB010000120.1 GCA_029939895.1 Desulfobacterales bacterium | reverse complement strand
CTAGTGCCCAAATCCAATTGAAATTATTCGATTTTTAACGGGACACTACTGTTCATACTTATTAGTTTCAGGCTTTTTGTATAGAATATATGTAAGAGCTTTAGGTCTAAACCCAAGAATATGAGCAATGTCATGCCGTGAAGTTGCTTTTTTGAGTGTCTCAAGTTTTGACATAGATTATACGCCATGCATATTAGTGGAGTTGAGCGGGCTTATAGACACTCTTAAGCAGATTTAAAGCTAACCAGCAGCTAACGAAAGGTACTTAACGGCATTCTTGCAACCTTTTTTTTCACTTGTCACGAAACATGACAAAAAATCTGTCTATAAGCCCGACTTAATCATTTGCATCTTAATGGCAAGAGCCTCTTGTTTGCATTCATGCAATAATAGCGTGTTGCAGGCTGGATGTCAAGGTATGTTAATAACATTTAGTGTGAAATGTTGAATAATATAGCATCAAAAATTATTTTGTTGACGATATTTTCAAATACAGGCACTGGCCTGCTTTTTTCAATACTCAACCATGGCATCCGCCGGCAGGGCTGTTTGCCAGCACCTGCCAGGAAGTTACCAGGCTTATCTGCGGTCTATTTTTTAAAGTACGAATCAATTATTTTATCAAAGGCTCCGGTCTTTTTCATATCAGCTAAAATAACATCAAACTTGTCGCGAATGCCTGCGCGATTTCTTTTTTTGGAAAATGCAATATAGCTGGGAACGCTCTGAACTTCTGGTGCAAGCTCCTTTATCATGTCTGCCTTGCCAAGGTCGTTCATTATCTGAACAGCACCGTATTTATTGCTTATCAGAATATCAAACCTGCCCTTTAATAATTTTTCCATATTTGCAACACCGGTTTTGGATTCATCAACCTTGGAAATTGTACCGGCTTTTACTGCCCCGTCAAAACTTTTGCCATAGCTTACCTTGCGTACAACACCAAATGAATTGGAGCCAAGTTTTGATAAATCACCGTCAAAGGCTACATTGGATTCCTTAAGAACAAACAGGGAAATAGTCTGGGGCATCAGAACCTCCTTTGAATAATCAGCAAAGGTTTCTCTTTCTGCGGTCTTGTATGCCGTAAAAATAGCATCAGCATTGCCCGATTTTATCATGCCTATTGCCCTTGCCCAGGGAAGAACCTTGATGGATATGGGCTGCTTCATCTTGCTGAAAACCTCGTTGATTATGTCGATGGCAACACCCTTTACTTCACCGTTTTCCTCAAACTCATAGGGTGGATACTGTAAGGTAACAAGCTCAAGAGTGTCAGCGGCTGCCGGGGCGAATGCGATTAACGCCAGACATAGAACGATTGCAAATTTTTTCATGGTACTCCTCCTGTTAATGTCGTTTGAATTAAAAATATCGAAACAAAAAAATATTAACCTGGCTAATAATCTTCCTGTTTATTCTTTTGCAGGAACAGCCTTGTTCCGGCTGTTCTCTTTTTTCAAATTTTCATAAAACTCAGCAATAATACGGTCGTACTCACCCTGCGCCTTTATGCCAGCCAGAGCCTTGTCAAATTTATCCCTGACAGCAGCGAGGTTTCTTTTTTTAGAAAAAGCAATATAGCTTGGAACACTTTCAACAACAGGTTTAAGCTCCTCTACTTCCTCTGTCCTGCCCATGTTGGATAAAATAAAGTAGGCTCCGTGCCTGTTGCTTATCAGTATGTCTATCCGTTTTATCAGGAGCATGTTCATGTTCAACTCGCCAGTTTTAATTACATACAATTTTACTTCTTTGTTTTCCCTGGCAAAATCGTCAAATTTTTTTCCGTAGCTTACCTTGCGAACCATGCCAACAAGATAACCATACAGCTTTGAAAGATCGCCATCAAAGGTGACCTTGGAATCCTTTAATGCAAAAAGAGAAACCTCCTGGGGCATTAGTACTTCCTTTGAATAGTCTGCAAACTTCTCCCTTTCCGGGGTTTTAAATGCAGTAAAAATCGCATCGACATTACCCTTTTCTATCATTATCAATGCACGGATCCAGGGCATGACACTGATGGAAACAGGCTGTTCAATCTTTTTAAAAGCCGCCCTGACCAGATCAACTGCAATCCCTTTTGTTTTACCGTTTTCCTCATACTCATAGGGAGGGTATTGCAGCGTAACTATCTCCAGGGTATCTGCTGCAACCTGCGAAAATGCTGCCAGGGTCAGAAACACTACTGCACTGAAAAATGATGTTTTTTGCATATTTTTCATTTTTTCACCAATTTTGCAGTACCAGCGACAAAAGTTTAAAGATTTTGTTATGTAAAAACCCGTATTCTTTATATTTAATCAGCCTTTTTATTTTGTTTTTTCAGGTCTTTATAAAAATCGTCAATGATCTGGTAATATTCTCCATGGGCCTTCATGTCTTCTAAAATCGCATCAAATTTATCTCTGATAAACCCAAGTTTTCGTTTTTTAGAAAAAGCCATATAGCTTGGAACACTTTCAAGAGCAGGCTTGAGTTCCCTGATCATTTCGGTTTTATTTACATTGGAAAGAATATAATATGCCCCGTGCTTATTGCTTACAAGTATGTCTATCCTTTTTTTCAAAAGCATATTCATGTTCAGCTCGCCAGTGTTGATAACGTTCACATCCAGTGGGTCCCGGTTCTTGGCGAATTCATCAAATTTTTTCCCATAGCTGACCTTGCGAACCACGCCAAAAAGGTAGCCATATAACTCTCCAAGGTCGCCATTAAATTTAATTTTGGAATCTTTCAATACAAAAAGGGATATTTCCTGGGGCATCAATACTATCCTTGAATAATCTGCAAACTTCTCTCTTTCCGGGGTCTTGTAGGCTGTAAAAATTGCATCTGCATCACCTTTTTCAACCCTCAGCAAAGCCCTGGCCCAGGGAAGCACTCTAATGGATACTCGATACCCCATTTTGCTGAAAATTGTTTTTACAATATTGACTGCAATTCCTTTTACTTTCTTGTTTTCTTCGTATTCATAGGGAGGATACTGCAATGTAACAAGCTCAAGGGGCTTTGCTGCTGCCTGTGAGCATAAGATTAGTGTCATAAGCACAGCACTGAGAATTGCAGATCCTTTCATAGGTACGTCCTCCAGTCCTTGAGTTTAGATTTTTTATTTCTGATTTGCTGCTTTTACAATTGCTTCTATTTTTAAAAAACCCGTACATCGCTGATTTAAAGCCCTGATATTGACAGGAGCTTTATAACAGCCGTTCTGCGTTTCCTCTGGGAAAACCGGCACTGATGATTTTATCGGCAACCAGGGATGCATTGTATGGCACGAAGCGCACATCAAGCTCCAGGGTATCAGTATCCAGGATCATGTATTTGGCATTGTTGTTGCCATCCCTGGGCTGACCAACGCTCCCGGCATTTATTATATATTTAAAATCTTTTTCAAGCTTGGTAATGCCCTGCCCAGGTGCCCACCTGGCTGGGTGCTTGCCGTCAAATTCAACTATTTCAAGAAAATGCGTATGCCCGACAAAACATATCCACTCATCCTGGGCTTCAAAGGCGAGCCTCAGATCCTTGCCATGCACCTGAAAGACGTAGCGAGTAATAGAATCCGGTGGAAATCCGTGGACAAAGCGGCAATTATGCTGGATGTGGTATGGCTTGAGAGTTCCGACGTAATCAGTAGATTCCTGAGACATAAGCTCAGCTGTCTTGAGCAGGGACTCCTTGCTTGATGGATTAAACCATCTTAGATATCGCCTGTCGCACAGGGCCAGTTCATGGTTGCCCATAACAGAAATAATATTGTGATTCCTGATAAGTTTCACAACCTTATCAGGCTCCGGGCCATAGCCAATCAAATCGCCAACAGCTATGGTGTCGCTCACCTTTTGCCCGGCAATATCATCAAAAACATTGACAAGCGCTTCCATATTACCGTGTATGTCTGAAATTATTGCTATTCTCATATGAACCTTGAGAGAACGACTAAAACGTCCATTCTATTCGGTTTCAAGAATTACCATTATTTATCAAAAAAAACTGCCGACATTATGATTCAAGATTTTAATTAATTATTTTATTAATGGCAGAATCTTCAAAATAAATCAATGGTCGATTTTAAAAAAATGTTAACAATAATTCTTTGATGGATTTTGTATAGATCCATTTTTAATAAAGATGATTTTTTCAGGCAGGAGTGTTTTTGAACAGGCAAACTGGCATCATTCGGCCATAGCCGGGAAATACCGACCAGGCCGACCTGTCGCCCTATGCTTTATTCAATTATTTTCTAAATTACGGGGTGGCTTCAAAGAAATTTTGAAGGAGAGGGTTTAGAAGGGGCCTTGCTGGGGGTGTCATTTGTAAAAACAAGATAAATGACTAAAAGCGGCGACAGGCGACCCCTGGTCTGTGTATTCTCCAGGGCCTCTGGCTCTGGAGTAAGCAGTTAAAGCGCGCTGGCTCTATCAGTAAAATTTGTAGTATTCCGGGTATGCCATGGCAAGATCGTTTTCAAGCTCGTATTCTACGTTTTGCCTTTCCACTTCGGTTATCAAACCTGTTTCAACAAGGATATCGCCAATCCCGGCGGATCGCAGTTGATCTATTTCCAGGATTTTCACCGGGTCCTTGCCGTTCAGGCTGTAGAGGGTTTTTTCTGCGGTTGGCTCTATTTTCATGAGAAGATAAAAGTTTTTTCCATAAAAAATAAAATGAAAAGAAAGGATAAAGTACAGTCCGCCCCCCATGATTGCAAAGGTTACGTATTTTTTAATTCTGGAATTCATTTTTCCCACCTCGCTGAGTTAATAAAAAACTATCTGCAAGTGGTATTAAAGCAAGAAGCAGGCCCGTATTAATATGAAAGTTTTATCAGAGACACCCTTTCCTTCATAACATATTGTTATGGTGTGGATTAATGGTGCTAATTTTTTTTAATATTTTCGTCATTGTGGCATTAAGTCATAGTTTTTTTGGGTATTAGATACTGACTGCCGAAAACCCCACACTGCAAAAAATGTAACTGGAATTGATTGAATTGTAATACCAGTAACAAGCGTCTGATGATGCACAGACCGTGGCTATCTAAACCCCTGGGCCAGCATTGAACCCCTCTGGTGGAGTGGGCGCATTTAAAAAAAATCAGTGATTATTGGGTGTATTATGCCCCTGACAAAAAAGAGTACTTGATTTTTATGGCAAAAATTGACAAGTTTGTAATAAGATGACATAATAATCTATTCCGTAAAATGATATGCTTTTTTTAAGCAGGACAGTAGCTTTTCCCTCTGGAATGCTTACAGTACAAATAAGTAAAAGCTGACATCGAATACAGGTTTTCAACAAGAAATTTTTAAAAAAAAAACAAATAATAAATAATATGGATATAAAGAACTCTTTGATAGACCAGGCTAAAGAAGTGCTGGAAATAGAAGCAGAGGGCATAACCCACTTGATTGACAGGCTGGATGAGAATTTTTCTCAACTGGTGGAACTCATATTCAAATCAAAGGGACGGGTTATAATCGGCGGGATTGGAAAATCCGGGATTGTAGGCCAGAAAATTGTCGCCACTCTCAACAGTACAGGAACCAGGGCGATTTTCCTGCACCCGGTGGAGGCTATGCACGGCGACCTTGGACTGGTGTGCAAAGATGATATTTTCCTGGCCCTTTCCAACAGCGGGGAAACAGATGAACTCAACACGCTGCTCCCCAGCATAAGAAATATTGGCTGCCCGGTTGCGGCCCTTACGGGTAATGCAGACTCAACCCTGGCGGAATGCAGCGATATGGTCATATATGTTGGTGTCGAGCGAGAGGCATGCCCCCTGGGACTGGCTCCCACCGCCAGCACCACTGCATTGCTGGCAATGGGCGATGCCATAGCGGTTGCGCTTATCAACAGGCGGGACTTTAAGTCGAGCGAATTTAAAATGTTTCACCCTGGCGGCTCCCTTGGGCAGCGGCTTTCCCGGCAGGTGGGCGACATAATGCTTTCAGGCGACGCAGTTCCATTAGTACCAGACGGCTCTGAAATGGATGCGGTCGTAACCGTGATAAATGATGTGGGCCTTGGGGCAGCTTTAATTGTCAAAGACGATGGTTTTCTTGTCGGCATTGTAACCGATGGCGACATCCGAAGGTTTCTGGCGGAAAGAAAAGATATTTTCACATGCAGGGTTGACGAACTGATGACAAAAAACCCCAGAGCCTTAAGCCCGGAAACTCCGGCATACGACGCATTATACCTGATGGAGGACGTTGAAATAACTGTCCTGCCCATAACAGATGACGCTGGAAAAGTGAAGGGGATACTCCACCTCCACGACATCCTGGGCAAGGGCGCATTCAAATTTAACGGAACAAGGTAGGCTGGCTTATATTTGATATGGTTAAAATTAAGCAGGCATCTTTTTTTTTGTGAACCAACATTAAAATAAATAGTAAACAACCAATAATTTTTTAAATTTAAGGGGTGGCTATGAAAGAGAAGATCGCAGGAATTGAAACGGTCGAGACTACAATTCCGAGCCTCGGAGAGGCAAAAATTCCTTCTCCAATGTACAGGGATTTAGCAGGTACAGCAGAAGAAACCTTTGTATCTGACAAGGATGGAGTGCTGATAGACGTTGACCTTAACAACCTGATCAAGCTTGTCAAAAATGGTCAGTTGCCCCCCTCCTTTGAGCTGGCAGGGCCACGTGAGAAGCTCTATTTTGATCCCAGCAAACTGCGCTGCGCCCTTGTCACATGCGGCGGACTTTGTCCCGGACTCAACGATATTATCCGGTCTGTGGTTCTGGCTCTGCATTATGGCTATGGTGTCCGCAATATTTACGGCATAAAATACGGGCTTGAGGGCTTTATCCCGAAATATAAACATGAAGTTGTTAACCTTGACCCCTCGGTTGTGGGGGACATTCACGGCAAGGGCGGGTCAATGCTTGGCTCCTCCAGAGGCCCGCAGGATGTGGATGAAATCATAGACTGCCTTGAAAGGATGAATATTGGCGCTATCTTTATGATAGGCGGCGATGGAACCCTTATGGCGGCGAAGAAGCTCAGCGATGCAATTGATGGAAGGAATCTCAAGATCAGCGTTGTTGGAATTCCAAAGACAATTGACAATGACATACACCTGGTTGCAAGATCCTTTGGTTTTGATACTGCTGTGGATGTCGCTACCCAGGCAATCGTAGGCGCGCACAATGAAGCCGAGGGCTACCCCAGGGGGATTGGCCTTATTAAGCTGATGGGAAGACATTCAGGATTTATTGCGGCTACTGCGACCCTGGCTCAACAGGATGTGAATTTTGTGCTGATACCAGAGGTGGATTTTGACCTGGACGGCCCAAGGGGCTTCCTGGCAAGCGTTGAAAAGCGGTTGATGAGTCGTGGTCATGCTGTTATCGTTGTTGCAGAAGGGGCCGGGCAAAAGCTCATTGAAGCCGAAGACGATGAAACAGATGCTTCAGGCAACGTCAAACTCAAGGATATTGGTCTCTACATGAAGGATAAGCTTCTTAATTATTTTAAGGAAAAAGGGACTGCGGTTTCGCTTAAATATATTGACCCAAGCTATATGATCCGTTCCCTTGCAGCCAATCCAAATGACCATGTATTTTGCAGTTTCCTGGGGCGTGATGCAGTTCATGCGGCCATGGCTGGAAAGACCAAGATGATAGTCAGCAACTGGAACAACCATTTTGTCCACGTGCCCATGGAGGCATCGGTTGGCAAGAGAAAACAGATTGACCCGCATGGCAAGCTCTGGAAGAGCGTGCTGGATGCAACAGGTCAGGAATCAATGATAAACAAATAACGAAAGTTGTAGTAAAGGAATTTCACAAGGGCTGATGGCTACAAAACAATTATATATACAAACCATGGGCTGTCAGATGAATGTATATGATTCTGAGCGCATGGCAAAGGTGCTGGAGCCATTTGGATACAGCCTTACAGACTCAATTGATAACGCAGACTTGATAATCGCCAACACCTGTTCAATACGGGAGAAGGCACGGCACAAGGCAGTCAGTTTTATTGGCCGTCAGGCAGATCTGAAAAAACGTAAACCAGGCCTTATCCTCGCAATTGGCGGGTGCGTTGCTCAGCAGGAAGGAAAAAACCTGCTGAAACAAAGCCACCATTTAGACCTGGTGTTCGGGACAGACACCCTGGGCAGGCTTCCAGGCCTTATCAAAAGGCTTGAGAATGGCGAAGGCCGGTTGACTGATATTGAGCTTACTGGAATAATTGACGAGATTGATCCGTATTTTGGCGAGGGAAAGAGTACCGAAGCCTCCAGGTTTGTGACAATCATGCAGGGGTGCGACAATTACTGCACATACTGCGTTGTGCCATATACCAGGGGCCGGGAAAAAAGCAGGCCGCCCGAAGCAATTGTAAGGGAGATAATATCCCTTGCCAGGGCAGGAGTCCGGGAGGTTACGCTTCTGGGGCAGAACGTAAACAGCTACGGTCAAAAGGAAGGGCTTCCCTCCTTTGCCGAGCTGCTTGCCATGATAAATAATGTGGATGGACTTGAGAGAATTCGCTTTACCACGTCCCACCCAAAGGACTTTGGGGATGACCTGATAGCAGCGATCAGCAGCCTTGACAAGGTTTGCCGGCATGTCCACCTTCCTGTTCAGTCGGGATCAGATAATATTCTGAAACGCATGAACAGAAATTATACAAGGGCGGATTATATTGAAAAGGTGACAGCCCTGCGTGCTGCCTGCCCGGATGTGGCGATAGGCTCGGATATTATTGTGGGGTTTCCTGGGGAGACTCAGGCGGATTTTGACGAAACCCTGAGCTTGATAGACGAGATTGGGTTTGACGGGCTTTTTGTATTTGCCTACTCAGACAGGCCAGACGCTCCATCCTCTGCCTTTGGAAACAAGGTGGAAGAAAAAGTAAAAAAAGAACAGCTTAACCAGCTTCTAAAAATCCAGGAAGAAACAACCCGCCAGAAAAACGCAGCAATGGTGGGCAGAGAAATAGAAGTTCTGGTGGAGGGGCTTAGTAAAAAAGGGCAGGACAACCAGGCCCCCCAGTACTCTGGCAGGACAGAAACCGGGAAGATTGTGAATTTTGTATCTGAAAATGGCAGCAGCAAGGCACAATCCGGCACTATGGTCAAGGTGTCAATCGAAAGGGCGCTCTCCCACTCGCTGTGGGGAAGGGCCGTACAATAGCGAACACCGCAGGGCAATGCACAGCACCCGCCTTGTAAATTGATTGAACATATGGTTAACTTTCCAGGAACAAACTGCCACGGGCAGACTATTTATGTGCTTATTTTTTGCCCACAACAAAATATGAAAGAGTTATAGGAATTTACGACATCTTTCATAAAAATTTTCAGGAGATGCCAAAATGCTACATGAAGTAAACATAGCCGGGCTTACCCTTGACCCAGAATCAAATGCGCCGATTATTATACTGAAAACCCTGGACGAAGAAGAAACAATTCCAATATGGATTGGTCTTCTGGAAGCGACATCCATCGCCTCGGCACTCCAGGATATCAAGTTTGACCGGCCCATGACACATGACCTTTTTAAAAATTTTATGGATCACGTCAACTACACGGTTACAAAGGTAGAGGTCAGCGATCTGAGGGACAACACCTTTTATGGAAGGATCCACTTTGATTCCCCAGGGGGCATTTTTGACATGGATGCAAGGCCATCGGATGCAATTGCAATTGCAATACGCTACAAGGCCCCTATTTTTGTGGATGAAAAGGTAATATCCCAGTCCAAGGATGCACCAGACGGTGGCGTGGCTGCGGATAACAGCGAGGAAGGCCAGAAATATGCTGACTACCTGAACAACCTGTCCAGCGAAGATTTCGGCAAATATAAGGTTTAGAAAAACAGGACAAAAAAATGATAGATCTCCACTCACATACGGCTTTCAGCGATGGCGCACTTATCCCGGCGGAGCTTATACGGCGTGCCGCAGTAAGGGGCATAACAGCCCTTGGGATCACGGATCACGGCGATTCATCCAACATGGATTTTATAATCCCCAGAATGGTAAAGATAGCAGAGGAGCTTAACAGCATTCTCGATATAAAGATGATCCCCGGCATAGAGTTGACCCACGTACCGCCTGAACTGATAAAGGCCGGAGTTGACAAGGCAAGAAGCCTGGGCGCAAAAATTGTCCTGGTTCACGGTGAAACCATAGTAGAACCAGTCGCCCCCGGCACAAACCAGGCTGCAATAGAGGCTGGTGCTGACGTGCTGGCGCATCCAGGATTTATCACCGAAGAAGAGGTTCTGCTTGCAAAGAAAAAAGGCGTATTAATAGAAATCACCGCAAGGCATGGTCACTCCCTGACCAACGGACATGTTGCAAAGCTGGCAAAAAAGCTTGACGCAAAGATGGTGCTCAACACCGACACCCACTCCCCGGACAACCTCATAGACAGCGCAACCGCCCTGAAAGTCGCCCTCGGCGCAGGTCTTTCAAAGGATGACTTTATTAAAATGCAGGAAAACGCTGCCGGGTTTATTGGTCGATAGGTAGCAGAAAGAAAAATAAGAAAAGTGTCCTCGGAACTCGCATTTTTTAACCACACTGTGAAAAGGTGTGAAATAGAATAATTACTACGAGGTTAGCATGAAAATAACTTTTTATTTATCAATCAGTATTTTCTTCATTACCCTTTTACCTTTTCCAATAAATGCTGCTGAAAAATCAATTTTAATAGTATGTACCGAGTGGCCGGGCTATACCAATCCAGATGGAACTGGAATATATTGGGACTTGGTAAAAGCAGTGTATGATCCTTTAGGTTTCAAGGTTCATACTAAAATCGTACCCTGGAAGAGAGCGGAATTAATGGTTGAAAATAAGCATGCTGATGCTCTTATTGGTGATTACTACTATCCTCAAAAAGATGGAAAAGAAAGATTGTATCCTAAATGGCATTTAAGCGTTGAAGATCCACTAAGTGCCATTTTTAAAAAAGGGCTTCATAAAATTGAAAGCTTTAATTCAATGAACGGCAAGTCGATTATTTGGATGAGAGGATACGATTTTGATAAAATTTTTTTAAAAGATATTCCACATAAAATGCATGAAATAGATTCAACGGAAAAGGGTTTAAATTTAATAATGCATGATCGTTATGATGTTTTTTTAGATTATCATGCTAACATAAAAAATGTTTCTAAAAAGATAGACATCGATTTTTCGTTGCTTGAAACTGTGATTATAAAACTTGGCAGCAAGCTTTATTTGAATTTTTCAAATACAGAAAACAGTAAAAAACTTATTGGATTTTATGATAAAAGAATACCAGAATTGTTAAAAAGTGGTGAGCTTGAAAAAGTTTTTACTAAATATAACTCCAATATGAGTAAATTCGGACCCGACCGCTACAATAGCTCTAAATAATAGGTGCTGATCATGGTTTAGAATTTTGAGGACACCTTGCTTAATTATTGACAGGGCCATTAAATGAAGGAGACTATCAGAAACTCCTGAAAATTCCGGGCTACCCCATCGCCACGGAGCCTGAGCTTGTCGAAGGCGTTGTTCCCGCAGTTCCACACGATCCCCCTTCGACAGGCTCAGGGAGCGGCCTTCGACTGGCTCAGGGAGCGGCCTTCGACAGGCTCTGGGAGCGGCTGTCAAGCCCCCATTTTTTGATCCATCGGCAATGAGAGTTTTCAGTTCAAATTAG
>JAOZSB010000472.1 GCA_029939895.1 Desulfobacterales bacterium | reverse complement strand
TGGGTCAAATTTGCATTGTCGTTGGGGGTCATTTTTAGGTTGACGTTACGACATGATGCTGCTTTATCCTGTTGTTAAAGTCTGTGACATGGGGCTCCCTGCGCTTTGTGTGATACAAAGAGGAGACATCAAAATCAAATTTTGCAGTATACAATTAAATACCTTATCATTGCCGTATTTTAAAAGCCTGTATTTGTCAGAGTTGGCGGATAAGTCAGAAGCTGAAATTAGCAAATAAGTGAATCGACTGTTATTTCATTGGTGGGATAGTTGATTTGCTCTGCCAATTACGTTCATTTTTTTGGGAAGCAGTTTTTAGCTTTTTTACTAACTCGATATTGTGTTAATAGAGGCTACGTGGTATTAGGGCGTGGCTGAACTGTTTTTTTGTGTTTAATAATTGCAAACAACGACTATGCACATTCGAATAGCCACTGTTTGTTTATTCAAGCTCCTTTTCATTAAATCTATTTATCCGCTCTTCAATAAGATTAGCAAAACTTATTACATTTTCTTTATCATTATAATTTATTACAATAAAAGAAAAAATACCATCAAATACCATATCGAAAGTATCATCAAGTTTATCTATATAAAAAACTGGGTTGACATATCTAGACCAATACTTACACTCAAAATGAATTTCATTGTCATATAATAGTTTAAAGTTGTTAAACAAACCATACCTGTATAATTTTAGCTTAATCTTGTGGTCAAATAAATCCCACCGTTGTTGATTGATTTGCAAAAACAATTTGTTTTCTTCAAAATAAACCGCCACAGAGTGCTGCTGGCCATTCATTGATTTAACTATAGAAGCATAACCATAATCATTATACCTGCTTCGCTCTGTATCATTAAAAACTTTATGAAATGTAAGCAAGCTATTATTCTTGTTAAACCAATACAAACCAAAAAAATCAAATGAGTCTAACGGTATAAGTTCCATTTTAGTTACATCCCGGATATGGAGTTCATTGGTTACAATCGTTCCGTGAATAGTGTTGATAAAAGTTCCCGAAGCTTAAATAATTTAAAAACGGCAATCATGTAGCATGATTGCCGAATTCATTATTATCAGGTTATTATCATTAACACAAATGGCGTTATTGTAAGTGATAATTTTCATATGAAATATTTAAGGATACAATCACTTAAAATACCCTGCATCAAATTTTTTTATCCAAGCATCGATAAAATCGGCAATTTGCCCTGCCTTTTCTTTATCCCCCAGGTTAATTGCGATGTAGGAAAAAAAACCATCATGTGTTGTGCCAGGGATATAGTCCATTTTTTTTATAAGAAAAAGAGGGTTGATATATCCAGACCAATATTTACATTCAAATTGAATTTTATCGCCATAGAATACTTTAAAGCTATTAAATAAGCCATACCGATTTAGTTTTAGCTTAATTGTAGGATCAAATAAATTCCATCTTTGCTGGTTGATTTGCAAAAATAGTTTTTCTGATTCAAAAAAAACCGCAACACAGTGCTGCAATCCATTTATTGCTTTAACCTTAGAGGCATAACCGTAAAAATTATACTTTCTTCGCTCAGTATCATTGCTAACATTTTGAAACGTAATCGTTCCATTTTCTTTGTCAAACAAATACAAACCATAAACACCGAATGAATCTAATGGTATAAGTCTCATTTTCCGCTAATCCCGAATGCTGCATTCCAGTTTTTGCTGGTTTTTGTAGATTTTTCTATGACTTCTGCGAAACTCCCATTATTCTTTTGGGCTGATTTAAGTGCTTGCTCTGGAGTAGGCCCAACAGGATTTTTATATTTTTTCATATTTCTTATTTCAACTAATTTCCTGGAAATTGGGTCCATCCATTTTCTTGCTTTCACTTTTGCTGCATTTCTGGCTTCGACAGCAACTTTATAAGCCTGAGCTGGTTTCATTCCAGATATTGAATCACCTATTTTATCGATATTTTTTACATACACCGAACGAACTCCTCGACCATAGGGCCATGCGATCCCTAAAGCCCTTAATGTGTCTTTGCCAAATCCTTTTATCCCGCCTTCAGCAGCACCCTCGCCAAGATTCAAAATGTCAACAATCCCTTCTCCCAAATCCATTGACGTTTTTAATGTGGCAGCAGCTAAAACACTAGGCATAGAAGGATTTCCATCGACAACCTCATCTAACCATTTTTCGGTTTTAGCTTTTGATTTTGACCACTTATCAGCTATATCCGATGCACTGCTAATTTTTGTAGAAGCATCTGGAACTACTTGTTGTTTATTATCTGTAAAACATGCCTGGGTAAGTGGCTTGGTATTGAGCAACGCAATATTTATATTGCCATTACTGTTTTCCAAAGCAAGATCGCTGATTTTATTAACCAACCCATTTTGCTCTTGATGTTCTAACTTGTTAAAAATTTCTCTTTGACGGAAAGCAATAATAGGGCTAATACCATAAAGTCCAGATCTTGTAAATGCATTTGTTGCTTCCTTTTGCATCAATTCATCAGTATTACCAAAGGATAAAGCTTTTGCTTTATCATTGCTTTGATCAATTCCTATGTTTATATTCTCGCTCATATTTTCTCCAGTTGTGACTATTGTCGCATTATTGCTATATTAAGTAATTTTTTGTTGCGATTTTACCATCATTATATTGTTAAAATCTTCAATGAATCTTTCGACATTCACTAAGGTAGAATCCTCTATTAAATCGTTATAAAACTCCTTGGTTTTGTTCAGGCTGGCATCTGGATTGTTTAAAATAAAACCTGTGAATTCATTTGCCAGATCAAGCTGTTGCCTGTAGCTTTCTTCTTTGTCAGCAGAAAAATACATTCCATCGCTGTATTCGTTTCTCGCAAAAAGATCATTAAGAATATTACTCGCCAGATTTTTCTGTCGTGAGGGCATATTTTGTGCGGTATTACTAAGCTGTGAAAGAGTATTTGCCGTACCAATACTGACACCATCGCCAACCTTACCCATAATCTCATCCCACTCCATTTCACCGCTGATGGCTCTGCCAGCAAGGCTTACAAATGCACCAGGCTCGTCAGTATCGTATTTTGAGACTGTGCCATCAATTTTTGCAGTTCTTCTATCAGCAAAAAG
>JAOZSB010000471.1 GCA_029939895.1 Desulfobacterales bacterium | reverse complement strand
CTAGTGCCCAAATCCAATTGAAATTATTCGATTTTTAACGGGACACTACTGGTATGGTATATATAATTTGAGCTCACGATAAACTTAGATTTTTGTCGAAGTTTTTTAGCTTAGTTTATTCCGAAGGTCTTTTTATGAAATAAGCAAAAAAGTTCACGATAAACTTAGATTTTTATCGAAGCTTTTTAAGCCTAGTTTTTTTCCTAATATCTGGTTATGAAGCAAGCAAAAAACCTTCATATTAAATGGCAGTGCCATTTTTAAATTTTCAAACAACAAATAAAAAAAATAAGATCAGGACAAACACATGACATACAAGCCGGAAATACTCGCACCAGCAGGAAACAGGGCATCCTTTCTTGCAGCTATAGCCGCAGGTGCTGATGCAATATACTGTGGACTCAAACATTTTTCTGCAAGGATGGCCGCAGACAACTTCACCCTGGGCGATTTAGCATCCCTTACAGAACTTGCAAAATCAAAGGGCATAAGGGTTTACATTGCCCTAAACACCCTGATTAAATTTGACGAGATAGCAATAGCCGGCAAAACAATCGACATTCTCAACAAACATGTCAAGCCGCATGCCCTGATAATCCAGGATCCCGGGTTAATCGAGCTGATAGAAAAAACCGGTTTCAAGGGCGAGGTGCATCTTTCCACCCTGTCTAATGTGACTTTTCCAGCAGCACTGAAGCTTTTTACTTCCCACAAATCTATTAAACGTGTGGTTTTACCACGGGAACTGACAATAGACGAGATCAAAATAATGGCTACAGCCTGCCCAAGGGATCTGGGGCTGGAAGTTTTTATCCACGGAGCATTGTGCTACGGGGTTTCTGGCCGATGTTACTGGAGCAGCTATCTGGGCGGTAAAAGCGGACTCAGGGGACAATGCGTCCAGCCCTGCCGCAGGGTTTATAATTTTGAGAACAGGAAGGAAAGATATTTTTCATGCAGGGATCTGTATCTTGATGTATTAGTTAAACCCCTGCTTGATGTCCCAAAGGTTAAAGCCTGGAAAATAGAAGGAAGAAAAAAAGGTCCCCATTATGTATATTATACAGTCGAGGCCTATAAGGTTTTAAGGGATCTTGATTCTTATCCTGCTGAGGATAAGACCAGGATGAAAAAAAACGCCCTGTCCATGCTTGAGCAGGCACTTGGAAGACCAGGAACGAATTACTTTTTTTTGCCTCAAAGAAAAAGAAACCCTGTAAGCCTGGAGGAACAGACTGGTTCTGGAATGCTTGCTGGTTCTGTAAAGACAGTGGAAAAGAAACTATACATTGCTCCCCGCACCAAACTGCTTCCCGGCGACCTGCTGCGGGTTGGCTACGAGGACAAGCCAGGACACAGGCTGGAAAAAGTCAGAAGATTTGTGCCTAAAAAAGGAAAGCTTTTTCTTTCAGGAGGTAAAAAGACATTTGCAGGAATCCCTGTTTTCTTGATAGACCGCAGAGAAAAAGCTCTTAATGATACAATAAGTACATTGGAAAAAAGCCTGTCCCCCTCTTCCGACATTGATATTTCAGCATCATCCTTTGCGGTTAAAGAAAGGGTTAATGCAAAAAAATCAAATACATCAAATAAGGGCAAAATCACTGAACATCATGTTTCCCGTAGACCTGTTAAAAAAAAGGTGCGAGGCGAAAAGGGCATCTGGATAACAAAGGACTTCACGCTTGAGCCGGGAATCTCTCGTGATTGCAGGCTCTGGCTCCCTCCGGTAATCTGGCCCGATGAAAGTGATGCATTTGCAGATCTTATTTCCGGGCTTGTATCAAAGGGGTTTAGCAAATTCATGCTGAACGCACCCTGGCAGGCAGCCCTTTTTCAAAATCCTAAAAAAATTGATCTTTGGGCCGGGCCCTTCTGCAACATAGCCAATGCCTCTGCAATACGCTATTTAAAGATCCTTGGCATAAAAGGTGTTGTAGTAAGCCCTGAGCTTGACAAAAACGACTACTATGAAATTGCAAAAACCACCCCCCTGCCCCTTGGTATTGTGATATCCGGCAATTGGCCATTTTGCGTTTCACGAACCTTTTCCGATGATATGGATACCCAAAAACCCTTTGACAGCCCAAGGGGAGAAAAGGCATGGGCAGCAAAACACGGCAGTCTGTACTGGGTGTTTCCAAACTGGGAAATAAACCTGGAACACGAAAAAAGCAGCCTTTCCAGGGCCGGGTACACGTTTTTTGTAAACCTGAATGAGCCTGTGCCTGAGCATGTGAAAATGATAGACAAAAATGAAGTGTGGAACTGGAAAATGGGACTCAAGTAGTTTTTTTAATTCAATGCAAAAAAATAAACAAAAAATTTATCTATAGAGGTCAATATGGTCGCTGAAATTTATTTTGAAACCATTTCTGTAAAATTAAGGGTTGGCCCGGACATTGCTGATATAACCGACATTTTTGAGGATGTGATACAAAAATCCAGGATTGTTAATGGGGTTTTAACAGCCTCTGTTGTCGGGTCCACAGGCTCCCTGACAACCATTGAGTTTGAGCCTGGTGTTGTACAGGATTTAAAGGATGCAGTAAACCGTCTTGCCCCTCCGGGCGTTGATTATGCGCATGAAAAGGCATGGCACGACGGTAATGGACACAGCCATGTTCAGGCTGCCCTTTTAGGGCCTTCAATATCAATAGCCGTAAGAAACAACCGTCTTAAACTCGGCACGTGGCAGCAGGCTGTTGCCATAAACCATGACAATAAGGCAAGAACAAGGGAAATTGAAGTTACAGTTATTGGAAACAAATAAAAATTGTATAATTATTGACAAATATAATGTATAATTATTAAATCTTTAAATATATAAAATCAAAATATCAGATCGTCAGGCCGACCACCAGATCAGCCCATCGGATCAGAAATTAATTTAAGTGGAGTTTGAAAATGCTAAAAAATGGTGCGCTATCCGGGATCAAAGTAATTGACCTTTCCAGGCTTTTGCCAGGTCCCTATTGCTCCATGATCCTTGCAGATCACGGTGCCAGAGTGATCTCTGTTGAGGATGGAGAATTTAAAAAAGAATTACTGTATATTCCAACAATAAACCGGAACAAAGAACATATAGACCTTAATC
>JAOZSB010000119.1 GCA_029939895.1 Desulfobacterales bacterium | reverse complement strand
TCCTCAGCGTACAACCGAGTACGCCTGCGGTTATCTTGTTTTTTCCGCCTCGATCTTGAGCACGAATTCAGCTTTCATTAAGGCACGGTTGTAAAATTGTCGGTCAATGTGTCTAATAAACTTATTTTTTTTCGAAGATCATACCCAGGGCTTACACACCCTGGGCTGGTATATGCCGCACCTTCGGGGCTAGGGGTGCGCATCAACGTTCAAAAGATGCCCCATTTTAATTTTTTTGCATTCAAGGTAACCCTTGTTGTGCGAGTTTGCTTCAATTTCTATGGGAACCTGTTCTACCACATTAAGTCCGTAACCTTCAAGCCCTACAACTTTTTTCGGGTTATTTGTCAAAAGTCTCATGTTTCTGACACCAAGGTCAACGAGTATCTGCGCGCCTATGCCGTAGTTCCTGAGGTCTGGTTTAAAGCCCAGTTTTTCATTGGCCTCTACGGTATCGTATCCTTCGTCCTGGAGGGCGTAGGCTTTCAGCTTGTTTACAAGGCCGATGCCCCTGCCTTCCTGGCGGATGTACAGCAGTACGCCAGCACCTTCTTCGTTCATCATCTCCATGGCTGCATGAAGCTGGCCACCGCAGTCGCACCGCATCGAGCCGAAGATGTCGCCGGTAAGACATTCAGAGTGTACACGTACAAGGACTGGTTTTTCCGGGGTCAGGTCGCCCTTTACCATTGCAATATGGAGCAGGTCGTCAATGTCATTTTCAAAAACTATAATCTTGAAATCATCTGCAAATCCTGTGGGGATAATGGTCTGCGCTGTTCTTTCCACAAAATTTTCCACCCGCATCCTGTAGGAGATAAGGTCTTTTATTGTGCAGATTCCAATATCATGTTCCTTGCTGAATTCTTCCAGGTCGGGCATCCGTGACATTGAGCCATCATCGTTCATAATCTCGCAAATTACGCCCGCAGGCTTTAGTCCTGCAAGTCTGGACAGATCAACAGAGCCTTCTGTCTGCCCGGCACGAACTATTACGCCACCTTTTCTTGCCCGCAAAGGGAAGATATGCCCCGGCCTGACAAGATCCGATGGGACCGCATTATCTGCAACAGCCGCAAGTATTGTGGTTGCCCTGTCTGCTGCTGAAATTCCCGTGGTGACACCTTTTCTTGCTTCGATTGAAACGGTAAAACCTGTGCCAAACTGTGATGTGTTGTTATCCACCATCAGGGGCAGTTCGAGTTTTTCGGTTAATTCGCCAGTCATGGAAAGGCAGATAAGCCCCCTGCCGTACTTTGCCATAAAGTTTACGATCTCTGGTGTGACCATTTCAGCGGCTATGGTAAGGTCGCCTTCATTTTCCCTGTCTTCATCATCAACAAGAATAACCATCTTGCCTTCTCTTATGTCGGCTATTGCTTGTTCTGTCGATATCATTGGCATTTTAATACTCCTGCAAACTTAAATTTATGATTTATGATTTCGGATTCTTGATTTCTGATTATTGATTTTTTTAATTTAAAAAAAATCCTTAATTAAAGGAAACCAGACTTGCCTAAAAGCTCCATGCTTATCCCTTTTTCAGGACTTCCAGAGCTGCCATGTTTTGCACCGGTAAGAAGAAATTTTTCAACGTATTTTCCTATCAAATCGGTTTCTATGTTAACTTTTTCCCCTTCCTTTTTAAAGCCTATTGTCGTGAGTTTGGAAGTATGGGGAATTATGCTCACCTCAAAAAAATCATTCCCGCAATTATTAATAGTAAGACTGATTCCGTCAACTGCAACCGATCCTTTTTTTATCATATATTTTGAAAGGGATGCTGGTACTTTAACCCTTATTATTATTGCGTTCCCTTTGTTTTCACGTTTTACAATTTCGCCCTGGCCGTCAATGTGACCCGATACCAGGTGACCGTCCAGACGATCTGAAAGCCTTAATGCCCGTTCAATGTTAACGCGTTCCCCGGTTCTGGCTGCGCCCAGGGTTGTCAATGCAAGGGTTTCCGGGGCTGCATCAACCTCAAAACTCTTGCCCTGGATCGAAACCGCAGTCAGGCATGCACCGCTTACGCAGATGCTGTCGCCTATTTTTGACGATTCCAGGTTGATTTCCGTTGCCAAAGACAGGGTACTGCCAAGCCCCCTGTTTCTAATGCCGGTAATCGTGCCCAGGCTTTCAATTATTCCTGTAAACATCTTAATTTCTCACAAACGCCTTTGTTTTTTTTAAGGCTATAAATAGCCCTCAACCATAATGTCGCCGTCTATCATCTTTGTTTTCACATCTTTTAAATCCAGGGCCAGATCCATTGCTTCCGGCCCGCTTCCCCTGAACATTGGATAACCATCATCAGCCGCCAAAACTTTTGGGGCGTAAAAAAACACAGCCTTGTCAACCACACCGCTTTTAACAGCAGAGTACGACACTTTTGAGCCAGCCTCTATCAGGACGCTTGAAATGCCCTCCCTGCCGAGGATTTCCATCAGTCCCTTAAAATTAATTCTTCCCTGCTTGAGTTCTGTCTCAATTACTCTGGCCCCCTTTTCTTTGAGAACCATTTTTTTTCGGGAAGCTTCAGCATCCGTTGTTTCACCACCCGTTTCATCACAATCGGGTCGAGAACCTGTTATTATGACAGTTTCAGCATCAGAGTCAAGCTTCAGTATTTTTGAATCAACTGGAATTGATAAATTTGAGTCAAGAATGATCCTTTTGGGGTCTTTGCCTGCAAATCCTGCGGGCCTGGCAGTCATTGACGGGTCATCGGCAATTATGGTTCCGATTCCTGTCAGTATCGCATCATTGGCATGGCGGAGAAGATGTACGCAACCCCTTGATGCAGGGTTTGTGATCCACTTTGAATGACCTGTTTTTGTTGCGGTTCGCCCATCAAGTGTGGCTGCAATCTTGATGGTTACAAAGGGCAGATTTTTTACAATGGATTTTAAAAATGCCTCGTTAAGTTTTTGGGCTTCTTTTTTCAGGACACCTGACAGGGTTTGAATCCCGTTTTTCTCAAGATACTCCCCGCCCCCGGAGGCCTTTGGGTTTGGGTCGTCCATGGCATAAACAACCCTTTTTATTCCAGCAGATATTATCAGCTCTGTGCATGGTGGAGTTTTGCCGTGATGGTTGCACGGCTCCAGGGTAACATAGATGTCTGCTCCCCTTGCAGCACTGCCCGCGTCCCTGATCGCTTCCACCTCGGCATGGGGATGCCCGCAGGCATGATGGTATCCCCTTCCAACGATCTCATCGTTTTTCACCACGACAGCACCTACCATCGGGTTCGGGGAAGTCATACCAAGCCCCTTTTCCGCAAGGGCAAGGGCTGTTTTCATGTAGTATGTATCGTTCATCTTATAAAGAACAATCTATGCGTCTTTTGTTAACCTGTTATTATTTCGGGGAAGTAATCCCCCACACCAGTACTTTTTTTTAGACTATTTCTTTTCTTCAGCTTCCAGAAGTGATTTCAATTCTGTTACAAAATCGTTTACATCCTTAAACTCTCTGTAAACAGATGCAAACCGTACATAGGCCACATCGTCAAGAACATGAAGCTTATCCATGATTTTTTCGCCAACCAGGTTGGCTGGAATCTCTTTTTCTCCGGTCTCTCGCAGGTCTCTTTCCAGCTCATCAATGAAGTTTTCAATCGTGTTCATACTGATGTTACGTTTCTGGCAGGCTTTTTCCATGCCCCTTCGAACCTTGTCCCTTGAGAAAAGTTCTCTCCTGTCGTCTTTTTTTATGAGCATCAGGGGAACCTGCTCAATATGCTCGTACGTAGTAAAACGCCTGGTGCAGTCAAGGCACTCACGCCTCCGCCTGATGACACTTGCGTCCTTGCTGAGTCTTGAATCAATAACTTTGTTGTCGATTTCACCGCAAAATGGACATTTCATGTTTTCCCCCTGGCTAACAGTATTGACATTAAGCTTTTGGATTTATGATTGTCTGTAATCAAAAATCCTAAAGCTGAACCATCTCAATTCCAGCCTGCATTATCATTTCCTCGGACATCTCATCGGGATAAGCAGACTCAATGAATATTTTTTTAATGCCAGCATTGATAATCATCTTCGCACATATAATGCATGGCTGATTTGTGCAGTAAAGAACCCCGCCGTCAATGGAAATGCCGTGGTGTGCTGCCTGGATAATAGCGTTCTGCTCTGCATGTACTGCCCGGCAAAGCTCGTGTCGCTCCCCGGAAGGCACCTTTAGTTCTACCCGCAGGCAGCCTGTTTCAAGGCAATGGGGCAACCCTGCCGGCGCACCATTATACCCCGTGGTTAGAACCTGTTTATTCTTTACAATTATAGCACCGACGGCCCTTCGCATACAGGTGGAGCGTTTTGCAACAAGGCGGGTTATCTCCATAAAGTATTGATCCCACGAAATACGATCGTCGATTTTACTCATTTTTTTTACCAGCCCCTTAGTTGTGCAGCGGGAAGGTTTCGCAAAGCTCCTTCACCCTGCCGGCTACTTCAACAATAACTGCCTCATTGTCATCCCTGATGTTTTTAAGCACCATTGCAATAAGTTCAGCCATTATCTCCATCTCTTTTATTTTCATGCCCCTGGTGGTCACGGTTGGCGTACCAATTCTGATTCCGCTTGTGACGTTCGGGCTTTTTGTATCAAATGGCACTGCATTTTTATTAACGGTCAGGTGCGCCCTTTCAAGTGCATGCTCTGCCTCCACGCCTGTAATTCCAAGGCTTGTCAGATCCACAAGCATCATGTGGTTATCTGTACCGCCTGAAACCAGATCAACTCCCCTGTCCATAAGTCCCTTTGCAAGGGCAGCAGCATTAAGCACCACGTTTTTCTGATACTCACCAAAGGAATCTTCCATTGCCTCACCAAAAGCAACAGCCTTTGATGCTATCACATGCATCAGAGGGCCGCCCTGGATTCCTGGAAAAATCTCCTTATCAAATTTTTTCCCAAGGTCCAAACCAGAAATAATAAGCCCGCCCCTGGGTCCCCGCAGGGTCTTGTGGGTCGTTGAGGTGACAACATCGGCAAGCCCCACTGGCGAGGGGTGAACCCCTGCTGCTACAAGGCCTGCAATATGGGCCATGTCTACCATTAAAAGTGCATCAACAGAATCAGCGATTTTTCTGAATGCCTCAAAATCAAGCGTTCTCGGATACGCACTGGCTCCAGCTACAATAAGCTTTGGCATGTGCTGTTTTGCAAGATCGCCAAGCTCATCATAGTCTATCATTCCGGTTTCTTTTGCCACACCATAGTGCTTAAAATCGTACAGCCTGCCGGAAAAGCTCACAGGACTTCCGTGGGTCAAATGACCGCCATGCGCCAGATTCATACCAAGAACCCTGTCTCCAGGTTTAATCAAGGCAAAATATGCCGCCATATTAGCCTGTGAACCTGAATGGGGTTGAACATTGACATACTCTGCGTTGAACAGCTTTTTTGCCCTTTCTCTGGCAAGCTCCTCTGCCTCGTCCACAAATTCGCACCCACCGTAATACCGCTTGGATGGATACCCTTCTGCGTATTTATTTGTGAGGACACTTCCCTGAACAGCCATGACTGCCGGGCTTGCGATATTTTCTGAAGCTATGAGTTCAAGGGTATATGTCTGCCTGTCAATCTCCCTGTTTATTACTCCTGCTATCTCTTTGTCCTGATTTTCTATGACTTTCAAATCCAAATTTTTCACCTGTCAGTATGATATTCAATTATACAAATTTAATAAAACAACTAAACCTCAACCTCATCAAAAAGGCCCAGGCGATTTTGGTGCCGGCCTCCTTCAAAGGGTGTTTCCAGCCATGTTTTCACGATCTCATGTGCCAGAGATTCGCCAATGACCCTTCCGCCCATGACCAGGAGGTTTGAGTCATTATGCTGCCTGCTCATTAACGTAGAAAAAATATGATTGCAAAGTGCGGCCCTTACTCTGGGAAACCTGTTTGCGACCATTGACATGCCGATTCCAGTTCCGCAAATAAGGATACCACGTTCAAACTCACCTTTTGATACAGCCCTTGAAACCTTGATCCCATATACTGGATAATCAACAGATTCCTCGTCATCCGGGCCAATATCCTCATACTTAATCCCCACTTTTTTAAGATAGGTTTTAACTGATTCTTTCATCTGAAAACCAGCATGGTCGCTTCCAATTATTATCGGGGATTTTTCTTCGCTCATAGTATGTTCCTTGTTTTAATCGCTCTTTATTATATCAGTTGCCTGCATTATTTGCCGTCAACTCTGCCCAGTATCAGAGATGCGTTTGTGCCGCCAAAGCCAAAGGAGTTGGTCATTGCAATATTGACATCCTTTTTCCGCTTTACTCCAGGCACATAATCCAAATCGCATTCTTCCCCTGGATTGTCCAGGTTTATTGTCGGGGGAATCACCCCGTCCTTTATAGTCAAAGCAGTAATAACGCCTTCAATTCCGCCAGCTCCTCCAAGAAGATGACCTGTCATGGATTTTGTAGAACTTATGGGTATTTTATAAGCAAAATCTCCAAACACCTGCTTAACCGCCTTTGTTTCGGAAATATCGTTTAAAGAAGTGGAAGTACCGTGGGCGTTGATGTAATCAACATTATCAGGCTTAAGCCCTGCATTGTCAAGCGCCATCTGCATACACCTTGCTGCGCCGTCGGATGAGGGTGCTGTCATATGAACTGCATCACCGCTCATGCCAAAGCCCAGCACCTCAGCGTATATTGTCGCTCCCCTGTTCAGGGCAGATTCGAGTGTCTCCAAAAAAAGTATACCTGCTCCTTCGCCTACAACAAAGCCGTCCCTGTCCCTGTCAAAGGGGCGGGATGCCCTTTGCGGATCATCGTTTCTTCTGGAAAGAGCCTTCATGGAATTAAAACCGGCAATACATGGTGCGGCAATAACCGCCTCCACACCGCCAGTAAACATGGCATCAGCATCCCCGCTTTTAATAATGTTGTAGGAACTGCCAATGGCGTGGTTGCCGGCGGCACAGGCAGTTGCCACGGAACAGTTCGGGCCTTGTGCGCCCATATGAATAGAGATCATACCCGGAGCCATGTTGCCAATCATCATGGGGATAGAAAACGGGCTTACACGCGTTGGCTTTCCCTTGTCAATGAGACGCAGACTCTGTGTCAGCACGTCCAGGCCACCAAGACCGCACCCGGTAAAAACTCCCACCCTGCTGCGATTCTGGTCGGTGAGTTTAAAGCCGGAATCCTCCAGGGCCATCCGCGCTGCTGCAATTGAATATGCAATAAAAAGCTCGGTGCGTCGTGCCTCTTTTTTGGGAAGATGATCCTCAGGATTAAAGCCCTTTACCTCACCAGCTATTTTGGTGTGTAAAAGTTCTGCATCAAAACGGGTGATTGGGCCTATGCCGGAAACACCTGCACACAATGCATCCCAGCTCTCCTGGACACCTATCCCAACCGGGGTTACAAGACCTGTCCCGGTTATTACAACTCGACGTTCCATTTTACAAATTATTCTTTAAATATTCCATCGCATCCTGGACGGTCACCAGCTTTTCCTGCTCTTCGTCTGGAATATCGATATCAAAAACATCTTCCATGGTCATTACAAGCTCTACAAGATCCAGAGAATCTGCACCAAGATCATCAATGAACTTTGCTTCCGGCACAACCTCGGAAATGTCTACTCCAAGCTTCTCGGCTATCAATTTTTTTACCCTGTCTTCTGCGGACATGGCTGCCTCCTTAATTATAAATGCTATTGTATTGTCATTTTTTTTAAAAAAAAATTAGTTTTAGACCAGTTTATTCAGATATGTCAAAAAAAATACTACTGTACTGCTTCAAACTGCCACGGGCAGACTTTTTATGTGCTATTTTTTAAGCCCACAACAAAATATGATAAAATTGTAACATCTTAATCATTACTTTCATACAAAAAGTAAGAGAAAAACCTTACTTGAAAACAATTTCACCAAGGGCATCCATTTCTTTAATTATCCCCTTTTCTACGTCGAGCAGGGATAAAACATGATGCTTTTCTTCAAATTCCTTACATGCAGCATCATCAAAAAGCCCGGTTCCGTGAAGTATTTTTCGGGTATTATTAAAAATCAGCCCCACGGTTTCAGCTGCAAAAATTCTTGCACATAAAATCTTTTGCTGATTGTCCCTGTTTTCACTATCCGGCTCATCAAAAACAAAGGCACTTCTAACAAATGCGTTACTTACTTCAAGCCATGCTGCCATGTCTGCCATCAAAAACATGATATGCTGCTGCTTGGTAAGCTTATTATTCTGTATCAATTCTATCACAGGGTTCATGAGCCTTGCGCTATTGGCAAGAATCTCGATGACAGGCTCTTGTGTTTCTTTGGCTATCAACCCCAGCCCATCGGCTATTGCATTGTAATAACCGCCCTTTGATTTTCTCGTTTTTTTCCACCTGAACATGCCTATGATGTTCTGCTGGATCTCGCTGGTTCCTTCGTAGATGCTGGTTATTCTAACATCACGGCTGATTTTTTCAACCTCATATTCATGGATGTAGCCATAACCGCCAAGTGCCTGCATACAATCATCAGCAGCCGAAACAGCCGCCTCTGTGGTGAAATATTTGGCAATTGAGCCTTCCACCTGATAATCATTATCCGTTGTATCAAGCCCCAGAGCTACCTCATCAATATACGCCCGTGCAGCAGCAAGCCTTGCCATGTGCGGTAGAATCAGCTTGTGGGTGTAACCCTGTTTTTCAGACAATGGAGTTCCAAACTGGATTCTTTTCTTGGCATAATCAACAGCGATCTTTAGCGCAGACTCACCCGCACCAAGCGCCATACACGCCACCATCAGCCTTGTATAGCCGAATACCAGATTGGCCTGCTTTATCCCCCGGCCAGGAACCCCTCCTATGAGGTTTTCCAGAGGCACAAACACATCACTAAAGGAAAGAGCCGATGTATTTGAACACCGGATGCCGTGTTTTTCCTCGCTCCTGTCGCTTGAAAAACCCTTTGTTCCAGACTCCACAATAAAAAAAGTCGGGCCCTCCGGGGTCTTTGCAAGAACGGTCAAAAAATCAGCATAACCGCCTGTGGAAATAAAAACCTTTGAACCATTGATTTTGTAGCCCGTGACTTCACCATCGTCACTGGTCACAGGATCGGCTGTGGTTTCAAGGGCAGTAATATTACTTCCAGCAGCAGGCTCTGTAACAGCGTAGGCTACAAGCGCTTTTCCATCGGCAATTTTGCCAAGCCACTTGTGCTTTTGCGCATCGGTTCCGCCAACACCAATAGGTTCGGCTCCAAGCTGAATCGCAAAAAATGCAGTAGCAACCCCAAGGCATATTCCACCAAGCGCCTCTGCAACTGCGCAGCAATCCCTTGCGCCTCCCCCGACTCCTCCGAACTCTTCCGGAATTGTCAGAAGTTGCAGCCCAATATCCGGGGCGAGCATTCTGCGAATTTCTTCCTCTGGAAAAATTTCTCTCCTGTCGAATTCAAGAAGTTTTTCCCTGGTGAGGAGTTTTTTCCTAAGCTGCTTTATGGAGTTTACCGCAAGTTTTATAGACTCAAGGTCGAGCCCCCTCGGCATGACGATGTTTTCTGAAGCAGGATCTGTCATGGTCAACTATTCCTAGTCTTCCTCTTCTATTACCTGCTTTCCTTTGTACATACCACAGCTTGGGCATACCCTGTGGGGCATCTTTGCCTCGCCACATTCCGGGCATACGGTAAACTGAGGTGCGTCATGCTTTTTGTGCGTCCTTCTCATGTTTTTTTTGGACTTTGATGTTCTTCTCTTTGGTACAGCCATTTTACAAAAATCTCCCTAATACGCTTATTTTTATTCCTGAAGCTATTACGTCCAGGTTATTTTACACAAGCCGCAATCGCCTAACTGCCCGATATGACTTGTTAAATCTTTTTGGCAACCTGCAAATGCCAAAGAAAGTATTTTTACTCGAATCCAACAACAATGTCAAGATTATTAATGATATTTTCTTTACATTGTCTTGTGTCATAAAAAAAACTGTGCTACAAATTTCGGTCTGATATATGTTTTTTTGATTCAGGTGCAAAAAAAGTCAAGCGTCAGAGATATAATTTACAGGAGTTTTTTTTGTTTATTTAATAACCCAGACTAGGGCATAGAGCAAGAAAAAAAACTTTGTTAACACTTTAAATTCACAGGAGACTTAGATGTCCGAAATAATAACGAGATTTCCACCAAGCCCCACGGGCTACCTTCATATTGGCGGAGCGAGAACCGCCCTTTTTAACTGGCTGTTTGTAAAACATTTTGGGGGAAAGCTCGTCCTCAGGATTGAAGATACAGACGCTGAAAGGTCAACCCAGGAATCCGTGGATGCAATATTTGACGCACTTGACTGGCTTGGCATAGACTGGGATGACGGGCCGCATTATCAATCAAAAAGGCTGGATGTTTATACAGAGCATGTAAATAAACTAATCGAATCTGGACACGCTTACTACTGCACCTGCACCCAGGAACGGCTTGAGGAAATGCGTAATAAGGCAAAGGCCCAGAACCAGAACCCCATGTACGACCGCCAGTGCCGTGACAAAGGGCTGGAAAAAACCGATGGCGCTGTTGTCCGCTTTAAGTCCCCCCTGGACGGAAACTCCGTGATAAAGGACGTTATCAAAGGAAATATTGTAATAAATAACACGGAAATTGACGATTTTATCATTCTCCGCAGCGATGGATCGCCCATGTACAACCTTGCATGCGTTATCGACGATATAACAATGAACATCTCCCACGTCATCCGGGGCGATGACCACATAAGCAACACACCCAAACAGATGATGCTCTTTACGGCCCTTGGTGTTGACCTGCCAGTTTTTGGCCATGTTCCAATGGTGCTTGGGCCGGACAAATCCCGCCTCAGCAAACGCCACGGCGCAATGTCCGTAACCGAGTACAGAGAAATGGGCTACACACCCGATGCCCTTATCAACTACTTAGTGCGCCTGGGCTGGTCACACGGGGATCAGGAATTTTTCACTCGTGATGACCTGATAGAAAAATTTACCCTCGACAACATAGGCAAATCAGCCGGCATATTTAATCCAGGCAAGCTCCTTGCCCTCAACGCTGACCATATCAAAGAAGCATCACCCAAATCGCTTTTCCCACAGGTCATGCCCTTCATGAAAGAAAAAGGAATTGATGCCGAAGAAGGCGAACACCTCGAAAATATCATAGAAACCCTCCAACCCAGATCAAAGACCTTTATAGAAATGGCAGAGGGCGCAGAATTTTATTATAATGATGAGGTCGTATTTGAAGAAAAACCCGCAAAAAAATTCCTCAAACCCAACGCAATCGAACCCCTGACTGTACTTGCCGAAGAACTCAAGGCACTCACACAATTCGCAGAATCAGACATCGAAGACGCATTCAAACGAGTCATGGAAAAAACCGAGCTGAAACTGGGGAAAATAGCACAACCCGTCCGAGTAGCCCTGACAGGCAAAGCCGCAAGCCCCGGAATATTCGAAATAATCGATATCCTCGGCCGAGACTCCGTGGTCTCACGGATAGAAAAGGCTATTAAATTTATAAACGCTAAAGTATAGGTTAGAAAAAATTTTTAAAAGCATGGGGGAAACTTTTGTGAACAAAAGTTTCCCCCAAACCCCCTTCAAAAAACTTTATGGTTGGGGGGTTTCGCAATTATTGAAATTATATTGTGTCCTGGAACTTTACAGGTTTGATTGGGCTGCAAATATTTTTCAAATACTTCCATTTTTAGGTTACCCTTTTTTCTTTTTGATTCATTATACATCATCGTTGTTACATATCCGCACT
>JAOZSB010000470.1 GCA_029939895.1 Desulfobacterales bacterium | reverse complement strand
AGTGCCCAAATCCAATTGAAATTATTCGATTTTTAACGGGACACTACTGATTTAAGGTCTGGTTATGAAATAAGCAAAAATTCCTAATAAACTTAAATTAATCGATGTGCCTTAATGAAAACTGCCTTCGCACTCAATATCATCAAAGGAAAAAAGTCTATCAATTTTTTTTGATTTCTATGGTAATGATCTATGATTGATTCATTTTGAAAAACCCTGAATCAAAAACTGGTTTCTGGACATTACTTTTAAAATAAAAATACCGCAAGAAATAATTTTGGGCTTATTTTTTTTACCCCCAAAAAAAAATTTTTGTGCAAAAAAAAATACACGTCTTTATGAAAACACATGCAATACGATGTTGCGGCACTGGGCACCACTGGAGGCTGTCAACCCAAAAGCACCACAGAGACACCATGCTGTAACGTGCTATAATAACAAATATTTTTCCATGTAAATGTTTTCCAAATCAATCCTAAGGATATTCGATGCTATAAATAAGGTTTTCCCTTATTGACTTTCCTGCTCCATCTGTATATATTATTACACATAATCCGATACTAAACTGTGTGTTTTATTGCACACAAAACTCTAACAGCTACAGTTCATTTTCTTTGCGTATTCGCCAGAATTTAAAATCTCCGGGCGATCGGATCTGCATTTTCAGTAAACCATGTTGAAGAAACCTTTTTTTAAATTTCAGGAGACACCATGTCAAACTTAGGAAACCGTGTTCACGACCGTGAATATTACGAGGTGCCGTTAGTCTTTACTGACTTTCATGAAAGTATTTTTTCAATAGGCCGGACAATCAATACAAGCTCTGGTGGAATTTGCTTTCAAACTCAAGAGCCTGTTAAGCCAGGTCTTGATTTAGTAGTAAAGCTGTCGTCCATGAAGGCTCCTCTTGATTACTATAAGGACTCCCCCCCGGACATTAGGGGTGAGGTAATCTGGACAAAGGACTTAAACGGAGGTTATATCGGCGTGGGAATGAAAAAGAGTATTACTGTATATTTATGCGATATGTGCGGAGACAAAGTATCATATAACAAGATCGTGAAAAAACAGTCTCACATTTATCTTTGCCAGGACTGCGCAAAACACTATGACGCGCTACCCAATAGTATGGTTACAGGTGATTTAGATGAATTCCTGCTTGGGAATGTCATTTGAGTTATCTGTAGCATTGTTGCGAAACGTCCCTAATATTAACCAGTTTGACCCCATGAACCCTCAACAGCCAAAAATTTTAACCCTTGGAAAACATAATGTTTTTCCCGAGGGTTAAAATTTTTGGCTTTGTTGCACCTGACTCCAGCTTAACCCCTTTATATCGCAACGGTTTAATTAAAGCCGGCCCAAACTGCACCCTTGAGCCAAAATCATCAAATCTTTTTTTTAGCTGCCAGCCCAAAAAAGGAGTTCCAGTCTGATTTTTTAATTTTTATTATTTATCAATATTAGTATCTGCGGTTTGGGCAGAATTTGCGGCCTGTTTTTTAGAGGGATGTTTTTCGGCTTGATATAGCATGTCAAAAACAGATCTCAGAGGGTTGAGCCTTGAAGTTGTCCTGGGCTGAATTTCCTGGAAATCCCTGCCAAGGTCCATCCATTTTTTGAATTGTTCATCAAAAGTGGATTTATATTGAAGATAGTTATCAATGATCTGGCGAAGGTATTTTTCAAAAAAATCAATTAGAACATTGTCACCATATTGAATTATAAGATGCAGAAGTGGTGTTGGAAGCAGAGTATTTTTGTTTTTTGCTTCCTCAAGGATAATCTGAGTCAGAATATAAGATGTCACATCTTCCTTTGTTTTTGCATCGAAAACCTCAATCTGTTCGCCCTGCCTGACAGTGTCGGCCACCTCTTTGAGAGTTACATATGAACTCTTTTGAGTGTTATATAGCCGCCTGTTTGAATATTTCTTAAAAATTATTGAATCTCTTATGTCCGTCATATTATCCTGCTTACATTTGTGTTGCATTTAAAAATTCCAAAGCATTTTTTTTTAAGAGTCTCTGGAATTTTTGTAGTTAAAGTTTACACCAATGGTTCCTTAATTAAATTACCAAACGCTTGTATTAAGATAGGTCTCTTTTTTTTGTTATGCAACAAAAAAAATAAATTCCCCATACAATTCCATTCAACATAGTAATATGATGACAGAAAAGGCCAGCCCTCCCCCTGGTCAATTCTGGCATTAAATTCCAGTTTTTTTTGCATTGCAAAATAAAATTTCTTGACAAATCACCTGAGAATGTTCATTGTGTGAGTATCGAAAATTGGTGCTAAATTAAACTTATTTTTAAATTAAAAAAAACTTCAGGAGGCAATAAAAAATGGAACCTTTAAAAATCGCAAAACAGGTTGTAGGCTTTAATAAGACCGCATTTGAAAATACTTTCAACGCGCTCGTAACACTTCAGGAAAATGCAGAAAAAATGGCTGACTCTATGATGAGCCAGGCTGCATGGATGCCAGATGACGGCAAAAAAGTAATCAACGACTGGGTAGCAAATTTCAAATCCGGCCGCGCTCATTTCAAACAAGGCGTTGACGATGCATTTGGTAAAGTTGACGGCTATTTCGATTCTTTTGACAAAACAGAAAAAT
Source organism: Desulfobacterales bacterium (assembly GCA_029939895.1). Classification (GTDB taxonomy): domain Bacteria; phylum Desulfobacterota; class Desulfobacteria; order Desulfobacterales; family JAOZSB01; genus JAOZSB01. The sequence goes on along the minus strand of JAOZSB010000470.1, from coordinate 505 downwards.
AGTTTAATTTCAATAGCCTGACCGCTATTGACTTGATTTAATTAAAAAGGGAGAATAAAAAAAATGGATCACAAACAAGTTGTAAAACAAATCATCACTTTTAACAAGACTGCTTTTGACAACACTTTTTCTGCCATAGTTACTCTTCAAGAGCAAACCGAGAGAATGGCTGGAACCCTTATGGAAAGCGCTACATGGCTGCCAGACGATGGCAAAAAAGTAATCAACGACTGGGTTGAGTCTTTTAAGAAGGGCCGTGACAAGTTCAAGGGTGGCGTTGATGATAGTTTCAAAAAAGTCGAAGACTATTTCAACAAATAGTATCATTTTTTAGCAACATTTTTCATGTAATAAAATGCTAAAAAATTCAGTTAACTATCTCAAAACAGTTAACGATCAGTAAGACAAAATCGTTTAAAATGAAAAGGACGCTTAATCCCTCCGAAAGTTCTGGAGCAGGCGTCCTTTACATTTTGTTTCAATAATAAAAATCAATATACTATAT
>JAOZSB010000118.1 GCA_029939895.1 Desulfobacterales bacterium | reverse complement strand
AATAGTGTCCTTCCAGAGCTGTAAAAAGCCTGCTGCTGATTCTTTTTTAAAATAAGTTTCATTGCATCCAACATGGATTGTAGTAACGTTTTTGTATGTAGTAACCGTGTAGATGAGCGTTCCGCCAGGGCCTGTGGGTGCAAGCAGGGAGTAGCCCAGCGCCTGTGTATGCCCGAAATTTCCAGCTTCTTCAAAAACAATACCAATGTTGGTCATGGCATGGTTATACCGCAAAAAGCTGTACAACTGCCCCCGGAGCCACAAAGAAAACAGGTCTATGATAAAATATGGAATATATTTTATTGATGCAAGTGATACAAAAATGTCCAGTCCAAGACTTTTCTTTTCCTTGTCCATCCGTGTCTTTACCGATGACAGGGCTGTTTTGGGGCTGGTTAAATTTTCGGTCATTTCCTCAAAGGTGATAATTGCGCTGTAGTTTCCAAAGGTTCCCTGCGGTTCCCCCCACCATCGGCGCAGGTTTGCAGTATACCCAAACCGCAGCCAGTCACGGTCGTCCCCGCGGTTTTTGTTCCAGTTATAAATAGCCAGAGAAAGGGAAGTCATCAAAATATCATTAACAGTAAATCCCTTGTTTTTAGCAAAAGCTTTAAATTTTTGCATTACTTCTTCTTCAATAATAATGCTTTCATAATATGGCGAGTCTGGAAATTCCGATCCCGTTTCAATGTGGTCAGAGTCACCGATGAGGTTATACTTCCCCCTTTTGAGCCATTTTGTCCTGATAATCATTTCATAAAAATTTTTAAAGTATGCTGCAATTATCCTGAAAAAATCACGCAGCCGGAAGTACTTTGCAATCTGCGTCCAGCTTCGGTTTGTGTCCATGCGTTCCCGGGGTTTCCAGTTATTGTCTTTGTACAGTGCCGTATAAATCTTGGCAAACTGAACGCAAATCCTTTTTAATCCCTCTCCATCCACCATGATATGATGAACCTGGATAACAAAGTAGTGCTTTGTGGGGCCGTCAATTGAGAACAGGCGGATCATCGAGACCTTTGTTGAATCGATTGGATTTTCATACACTTTTTTCAAATGCTCATCAGCCTCTTCATCGGTTTCTGCCTTTATTCTTATTATCAGGCCTTTCACATTTTGCTTTTTAACAAACTGCCAAACCCCCTTTATCAGGCCGGGTCTGGCCTTGCAGTTTAAGGCTGGAATGGTTGCAATCAAATGCTCGAGCGACTTTTCAATCAGGTCGTCCTTTAGCGGCTCTGCCAGCGTTGCAAGCCCCCAGATGCAGAAAAGATCCTGATCGCTGACAATATTGTAGATTATTTGATCCATTCCAGACATGCGTGTTTGGTTTTGCATAAAAAACTCCCCTGAAAAAATTTGCGATCTCAGCCTGTTGACTTGAGAGGATTGCAACGGAAAATCCTTAAATCTTTTTTTTAAATGATTATATGACTATAACTCTTTGAGAAGGATATGCCAAGGCAATAATGAAAATGGCAGGGCCGTGGGGGAGCAGCAATAAAAAATGGTTTGTATAAAAAAAATTCAAAACCAGAGATGTTAAAAATTAATTCTTATCCTTAAGCTTATCAAGTTCTGTCAATGCGCTTTCTGCAAGGCCGGAGTTGGGTAGCAGCTTGATTACTTTCAGGTAGTGGTGTTTCGCTTTTTTTAATTTCCCCATGTTTACCAGGGCCTCGGCGTAATAGTAATGGCTTGCCGGGTTATCGGTTCCATGGGTAAGGGCTTTTAAAAAGAATCGCTCAGAAAGTTCAAACTGGTTAATTTTATTATATGTCATTCCAAGTCCCCGGAGGGCGTTGATGAACTTCGGTTGGATTTTCAGGGCTTTAATATAGTAGCCTTCTGCCTGATTGTATTTTTCAAGGCAGTAATAGCACCATGCGAGGTTGGCAAGGGGGTAGTGTGGTGTCTTGTAGAGCAGGTCCTTTTGAATTTTTTGGAACAGCCTGATGGCCTCGGAGTAATTTTTCTGGTGGATGTAGACAACGCCAAGGTTATTGGCTGCTTCTGAAAAGTCAGGATCAAGGTCCAGAGCTATTTTGTAGTGTTTGATTGCCCTGTCGTGGGCATTTTTAGCAGAATACACCAGCCCAAGGGTGTTGTGTGCAACAGGGTCTTTTGGGTTTAATTCAATTGATTTTAAAAGTGTTCGCAGGGCTTCTGTCAGTTTGCCCGACAGCATGTAAGCCTCGGCAAGATCTTTTTCTGCCTTTGCCTGTGCAATTTCTTTTTTGTTTGAACACGCTGGCAGGCTCATAAAAATTACCATGATGGCAAGCAAAGAAAGAAGCATGGATTTGTTGCGAAAATATAACATTATTTTTTTTCCTCGATACCAAGACGTTTAGCAATTTCGATTGAAACCCTGTCCACAAATTTTGTCATATCTGCATCATTAAGCGGGCTGTCCGGCCCTGGCAGTTTTTCCAGGTCTGGGCGAATAAGCTCCGGCTTGTTGATGAGTTCTGGATTCTGGGTGACCCCATAGTCCTTTGGCATTGTCCCGTCAAAGTACATGTTTTGAAAATTTGCAAATTTAAGTGCGTGGGCAGTCGAGTCGAGTACTGCAATTTCGTCACTGGAAAGTATGGATTCTTCAGCCGCCTTGACAGCTCCGGCCAGGCATTCGCCACCGTGGGTGCAAGCAATATGGCCGTTTTGATTGGCAGTAAGATACCAGTCCATAATGTCCTGTTCGGTTGTCTGAACCACGAACACGTTTCTTTTCTTTGAAATTTCATTGTACCTGTCTGCCAGTTTTATCACCCTTGGCATAGAGACCGGGTTGCCTATCATGGCTGCCTGTGCAGCGCTTGGGCGGACAGCTACGGGCATGAATTTTCTTTTTGCAGGGTCAGTCTCCAGGTAATATTTATAAACCGGGTCTGCATGTTCAGACTGAACCCCGATAATTTTCGGCAGGCTTGAGATTGCCCCGATTTCAAGGAATTTCATAAACCCGTTCATCACAGCAGTAATATTGCCGGCATTTCCGATTGGAACAAAAACCGCCAGTTTTTCCACATCAAACTCAAAGTCCATTGCGATTTCATAGGAGTACGATTCCTGCCCAAGGATTCTCCAGGCGTTTTTCGAGTTGAGGAGAGCCACGGAATAATTTTCTGAAAGTGCTTCAACAACCTTCATGCAGTCGTCAAAAAGTCCTGGTATCTCGAACACTCTTGCCCCGCTGCCCAGTGGCTGTGCAAGCTGCTGGGGGGTTACCTTGCCGTGGGGAAGTAAAACCGCAGACTTGACATCCCGTGACACATAGGAAGCATAAAGTGCTGCCGCAGCAGATGTATCGCCTGTTGAGGCGCATATTGCCAGCACATCTTCAACCCTGCCCGTACCAACAAGGAAGTTGATATAGCTCAGTGCGCTGGCCATTCCCCTGTCCTTGAAGGATGCGCTGGGGTTTTGTCCGTCATTTTTAAAATAAAATTTAAACCCGACCCGTTCCTGTAAAGCCGCTGAAGCCTCAACAATCGGGGTGTGGGCTTCGCCAAGGTAGATAATATGCTCCAGGGGTATCACTGGGCCTATGAGTTCGTGAAAAAGATAGATCCCCTTCATGGCAGGGATCTTGAGCATTTTCCTGTAATCAAAAATCTTCTGCCAGGTTTGTCCGGGAATTTTTTTCAGGTCTTCAAAATTTTCATCATGAAGAAGTAAAACCGCCCCGCATTCAGGGCAGATGTAGAGTAGCTGGTCAATTCCGAACTCTGATTCACAGCCCAGGCACCTGTAAATCATTTTAGCTTTATGAAAGGGCTTTAAATACTCTTGAATTTCCAATGGAAAATTTTCAATTCTCACGGCTTAAATTCTCTCTTTTCCGCCCATGTAGGGCCTCAGTGCTTCTGGGATAATAACTGACCCGTCTTTTTGCTGATAATTTTCAAGTATAGCAGCAAAGGTGCGCCCAACAGCCAGGCCGGAACCGTTTAAGGTATGAACCAGCCGGGTTCCCTTGATCCCTTTTTTGCGGAACCGGATGTTTGCCCGTCTTGACTGGAAATCCTCGCAGTTACTGCACGATGAAATCTCCCTGTACTTGTCCTGCTCCGGCATCCAGACCTCAACATCATAGGTTTTTGCAGCAGCAAATCCCATGTCGCCTGTGCAAAGCGTGATTGTCTGGTATGGAAGACCCAGCTTTTCAAGGATGGTCTCTGCATTGCGGGTCATTTTTTCAAGCTCATCATAGGAGGTTTCAGGTTCAGAAAATTTCACCATCTCCACCTTGCTGAACTGGTGCTGACGAATCAGCCCCCGCGTATCCTTGCCATAGGAACCAGCCTCTGATCTGAAACAGGGGGTGCAGGCGGTATAGTAGATTGGCAGATCTTCATCGCTCAAAATCTGATCCATGTGAATGTTTGTAACAGGAACCTCTGCCGTAGGAATCAGGAAATAATCAAGCCCTTCCACCTTGAAGAGATCCTCCTCAAACTTGGGAAGCTGACCAGTATTTGTAATGGTGTTCCTGTTGACCATAAAGGGCGGCAGCACTTCTGTATAGCCGTGTTCCTCGGTGTGAACGTCTATCATAAAGCTGATGATGGCCCGTTCGAGCTTTGCTCCCATGCCTTTGTAAAGGGGGAACCTTGAACCGGTAATTTTTGATGCTGTTTCAAAATCGAGGATGCCGAGGTCTTCGCCTATTGTCCAGTGCGCCTTTGGTTTGAAATCAAACTTTTCTGGCTCGTTCCATTGTTTAACAAGCACATTATCAAGTTCGTTTTTACCCTCTGGCACCGATGAGTGCGGCAGATTGGGCAGTGTGAGCATGAAGGTTCTGATTGCGGCTTCGCATTCATTAAGCTCCTTATCAAGCTCCTTGACCCTGGCGGAAACCTGGCGCATTTCTGCGACAATATCGTCTGCATTCTCACCACTTTTTTTCATCTTTGCAATCTGGTCGGAAACCACATTGCGTTTGTGGCGCAGGTCTTCGATTTCGTGGAGTATTTTTCTCCGTTTATCGTCTATTTCCAAAAAGGGCGCAAATTCAAATTTTTGTCCCCGTTTTAAGAGGATTTGTTCTACATTTGATAAATTTTCCCTCAAAATCTTGATTTCGAGCATGTTTGTACCTATATTGAGTTAGTATAGTAAGTGGGTTTAGAAAAATGAAAAAAATTGTTAACTTCGCGCTATCTATCATGTACAGTTGGTATAGTCAATGATTATTGTATGTTGACAATTACTTCTGATTATGTATATATAAACAGATTCAAATATAAAAAATAGCAGTTTGGGGAGTGAGTTATGGAGGATATTAAGGAAAGAAAAGCAAGCGTTAGAAAAGAGGTGACAGAAGCAGTGGGTTCCATCTCTAATGGCGAAATGGCAACTAAAAACAGTGCCATAGAAGAAAGGCTTTTCGATTTTGCAAATTTTGCTGAGGCTAAAATCGTACTTTTTTACATTGATAAAGAAAACGAAATTGCAACAGCTTCAATCATGAAAAGATGCCTGGGTATGAACAAGGCTGTGGTTTTGCCGGTGTTTGACACAGAAAAAAATAAGGTAGGGATGTACAAGGTTGATGATATTGAAACCGACCTTAAGATAGGAGAGGATAACCGGCTTGAGCCAGACATTACGGTGTGTAAAAATGTACCCCTGGACTGTATAGACATAGCTATAATTCCCGGGCTGGCCTTTGATGAAAAAGGGGGCAGGATCGGACATGGTGACGGCCTGTATGACAAGCTGATTCCAAAACTTCCAGCCACGGCCCGCAAGGTTTCCATTGCCCTTGAGGAGCAAATTATTTTACAGGTGCCCATGGAGTCCCGCGATAAGTATGTTGACATTATAATCACTGACAACAGAGTTATTTACAAAATTTAACCTCAGCACACATTGAGCAGACGTGACAGGAATAGTTGTCAGATTCTTGTGTTGCATTTTTGGATTTAATTTTCATTACAATTAAAGCTTTGACTTGTTTATGAGAAATGAAGAAATATTATACGAGCGCAAGCGGGCAGATATGGTTAAACGCCAGATCGAGTCCCGTGGTATTACAGATAAAAGGGTGCTGGCGGCCATGGCAAAAGTGCCGAGGCATAAGTTTGTAAGCGAAGCCATGTGGGATCAGGCCTACAGCGACTACCCGCTACCCATTGGTGAGCAGCAGACCATTTCGCAGCCCTATATTGTTGCAGAAATGACCCAGGCGCTTGAACTAACCAAGGATGACAGGGTGCTTGAACTTGGAACCGGCTCTGGCTACCAGGCATCAATCCTGGCAGAGCTGGTATTTAAGGTCTACACAATTGAACGCATCTACGCTCTATATGTAAAAGCCAGAAAGCTGTTTGATAACCTGAAATATCACAACATAGTCACAAAATATTCCGATGGTACCTATGGGTGGGAAAGCGAAGGGCCCTTTGATGCCATAATCGTGACCGCAGGCGCACCTTCAATCCCCCAGGTTCTGCTGGATCAGCTTGCAATGCACGGCAGGCTCGTTATTCCCGCAGGCGGCAAGCAGTCCCAGGAACTTATAAAACTCTACAAGGACGAAAACGGTATCCATCAAACCAACCTCGGTGGATGCAGGTTCGTTAAACTTGTCGGCGAATACGGCTGGTAGCTCACTGCATAAAAAATTAACCAGGCTTTTTTCCCCCCACATGGAAAATAATATAAAAATGGGCAACAAACCAAATACACTTAAAAACGCTTTCATGGCATCCCCTGGCCCGGACAACTTTAAACAGGCTGGAGTCCTTGCTGCAAAGGGACTCTGCATGGGAACCGCAGACATTATTCCAGGAGTTTCCGGCGGAACAATTGCCCTTATCACCGGTATTTACTCGGATTTGATAAATGCCGTTCGGTCAATAGACGCAAAGGCCATAGGCTGTATGCTGAAATTCGACCTCAAGGGACTGGCAGAGAGGGTGCACTTCAGGTTTCTTATCACACTGTTTTTAGGCATTGCCGTTGCAATCGTCTCACTTGCCCAGGTCATGCACTTTCTTCTCACGACATATGCAGAAGAGACTGGAAGCTTTTTTTTCGGGCTGATATTGGCCTCCATTTTTGTTGTCATAGCAAAGGCCGGGCAGAAAAACCTGTCCGGGTTACTGTGCTTTCTTGGCGGTGGAGTGTTTGCCTGGTTTATTGTGGGGCTGATACCGGTTGCCACGCCCGATGCAATGTGGTTTATTTTTGTGTCCGGCTTTGTGGGGATCTGCGCCATGATCCTGCCCGGACTCAGCGGCGCATTCATACTTTTGATCCTCGGAAAATACGCCTATATTACCGGTGCAGTTAAAAACCCCTTAGCACCCGGCAGCGCAATCGTAATACTTGTATTCTGCACTGGCTGTGCAGCCGGGCTGGCATGTTTTTCCAGGTTCCTCAACTGGCTTCTTACAAATTACTACCAGCCAACACTGTTTTTCCTTGCCGGACTCATGTTCGGGTCCATGCGCAAAATATGGCCCTATAAGGAAATTGTTGCATCAAAAATGGTTCGGGGCAAACTGCACGTAATCTCAACCCAAAACATCATCCCGGATCAGTTCACCACCCAGATCGCAATAGCCCTCGGCCTTGCAGTCATCGGCTTTATCATTGTCATGGCACTTGACAGGTTTTCGAAAACACAATCTTAAGAAACAGGGTATCTACAAAAGGAGCCAGAATAATTTCTTATCCTGGCTCTAAAGTTGACTGGTTCTCACGGCAGTTTTCAGTGCCTATCTTGGTTATTTTAACACTTGCACTTGCTCCCGGAACCGCCGCCGTCCCATATATGTGCTGCCCCACAATAATTATTTTCATCAGGAAAACTACCACTAATGGGTAGGTATATTCCTTTATCTGGGCCACAGGCTGAAATGTCCTGAACGATTTGATCAAGGCTAAAGCGTGTTCCTCCGCTAAGTTCGATCCATTCAACTTTTTTTTGTTCACTGGTCTGATTTATAATTGCCAACTTGCCGTCAGATAGTGTAGTAAAATTCAGATCACCATCGGTATCGAGATGAATAGTAGTCTTTTTTACATTGAAATCTGGCCCAAGAATTATGGTGTCATCAGTATTATCTGGATTACCGGCAGCATCACCACAATCACCAGGCCCGCTATCATCTATAACAACAAGGCCACCTTTAAAATCGATCCTGAATTTATCGCCGCCAGGCCCACCATCAAAAATTTCAAAAAACCCCTGGCCTCCATGAAATTTATCGGAGCCACAGCCTCCGTTAAAATAATGTATACCTTTGCCTGCAAAAAATTTATCATTGCCAGCATCGCCTGTCGCGATGACGAGGTCTTTGGAGGTGGTATTGAAGCGGAGGGTGTCATCGCCGTCACCAGTGTGGAAAGTACCCGAGCCGCCCTCGCTAACAGTGATTTCATCATTACCAGGGCCAGTAGAAATATTGTGTTCACCAGCGCCAAGAGATAGCTTCACCCCTGGGTTGTAATTGACTAGGGATTTTTTCCAGTTAATAGTATCACCACCACTGCTGCAAATTTGATTGGAAAATTCTTCTGCGGAATCTGTAGTTCCACCTTCTAATTTTTCCAAGTCTCTCAAAAAACCAGGCAGGTCATTGGAGGTGGCAGTGTTAGTTGCTTTGTATTGAAGTGTCATAATATAATCCTATATATAATTGTTAGGTTTCAGTAAGAACAGGATAAGTCCTGCTCGTATTAAGTTGCTTGCAGAGCAAGCACCATAAAGGCTTAAAATAACAGAAGAGATAATTTACAGGTTTTATATTTCTTGTCAATACCAATGTTTCTGCGTAGTCACAAGTTTTACTGTCCTTGCTGGACTCATGGCAGGTTCCATGCGCAAAATCTGGCCCTACAAGGAAGTTGTTGCATCAAAGATAGTCTGGGGCAAAGTCCATGTAATCTCAACCCAGAACATCATCCCGGATCAGTTCACCACCCAGATCGCAATAGCCCTCAGCCTTGCAGTCATCGGCTTTATCATTGTCATGGCACTTGACAGGTTTTCGAAAACACAATCCTGAGGAACTGGGTGTCCATTAAAGTAAATCCCAAAATAATGTTCAGATACAATTTTTTTATGCAAGGGGTTTATATCTCGCCCTAACAGGGCTGGATTAGTTCACGGTCACATTTTTTTGTGAACGGCTGTTCTTCGTAAAATAACATCCTTAACAATCACAATTTTCGTTCCTGGATAACCACTTCGTTCACCACCTCGTTCCCAGGCTTTGCCTGGGAAAGCCGTATTCTATGGATTTAGCCCTGTGGGGGCGACATATAAATCTAATGACCCGATCATTAAAAAAAACTTGGCCTTTGTGGATAACCGCATGAGATGTTCAGCACCAATATTTCAGGAATTGTCATAAATTGCTGTTTCGAAGGTTAGTGCTGTGAAAGGAGCCAGAATAATTTCTTACCCTGGCCCCTGGTAAACTAAAATTAACATCAAAGCCAATGCTTAATTTATACCTAAGGTCCTGGTTGTGAAATAAACAAAAAAGCTCTCAGGTTGATATGCATTTACAGCAGTATTTAATGCTTATTTTGGATAGTTTTGTGCCACAATACTGGGAAGGTCGTGTTGTGACTGAGCATTATGATCAATGCCCGGTATGGCGATTCCTTTATCCTGACCAAAGGATGCCTTGTATTGAATGATTTCATCGTAGTTAATCCGGGTTCCATCAATTATGAAATTTTCAATTTTGTTGCTTTCATGGGCATGGTTTGTAATCTGCATCATGCCGCCATCCTGTGAAGTAAAAACCAGGTTATCTCCCTGTTGTGTAATAGTAAGATCGTTTAAGTTGATGTCTGACCCAAAAATTATGGTGTCATCACTATTTTCATTATCCTCAGGACAACTGCAATCATTTGTCCCGTTATCACTTATCGTAACAGAGCCACCGTTAAACCTGATCCGGTATTTATCACCGCCAGGGCCACCAGATAAAAAATCAGTTCCATTACTTAGGCCTCCCCATAATTCATCGGGTCCACAGTCTCCGTTAAGGATGTTCATACCGCTGCCTCCCAACGGGGTGTCAGCGTCATCACCGCCAGAAGCATAGGCAGTTTTTCCGGGAGTGGTTTTGATGTTGATGTAGTCAGAGCCACCATCGCCATAGAAAGCACCTGAGCCACCTTCGGCAACATTGATAGAATCACGACCAGGCCCGGCAGAAACAAAGTGTTTAAAAGGGCCCAGGGCTATATCGTCATTGTCTTCTTTGGTAAATATCTTTACGGCGGATCTGTCCCAGTAAATAAAATCCATACCCTTGCTGCCAAGATTACCTAATAGTTGTTCTGTGCTTAAGGTGGTGCCATTATCAAATTTAAACTCATTAATACCGTAGTCAGTTGTTCGGAAGTTCTTTAATGTGACTGGGTCTGCACCGTTTTTAGGTAGAATAACCATGTCGTCATTATTAAAAAAAAGCTTAAAATTATCAGGGGTAATGGGTTGGCCTAGTGTAACAGTATCCTTTTTGCCATCGGCATTACTATCCACAAATTGAGCATTTTGGGGTTGAAAATCGCCAACAAAAGTTGGTGGGCCTCTGAATATGTCCGTGTCACTTGACACATATGCATCCTGAGGGGGGATAGTCGCTTTACATTGGTCTGTCATGTTATACTCCTATATATAATGTTTATGTTTCATTCAGAATAGGACAATTCCTATTCATGATTAGGTTGCCTTTGGAACAAAACGCTCCAAAAGGTTGGAAATATAGGAAAGTGTCAAGTAACAGGATAAAATCTACTTGTCAATACCAATGTTTATGGTGCACCACAATTTTTATATTCTTTAACACCCTTCAATTATAGGCTTTTTTGGGCATTAGATATTAGAAAATTCAGAATAACAAGTAGGAAAAGAGTGGTTTTTGCCTAAAGCTGGCAATAGACGGTTTTATAGCAGATTTTATTAGCATTTTCAGATCAAGGCAATGTGGCAGTTCATGCAGCATGGTAAATTCATGTAATTTTTACAGAAATATATTGCAGGGAGTTTGCCGCAAACAAGCCCGGTGATTGATATGAACCATGCCCATATTGTCGGGCTTCGCAGGATCAGCAAACAAAAAAACCAGCCCTGTCTTGACGCATTCTTTTTTGTGTTTATTTTAAGGTGAAGGAGTTGTTTAACCTTTTAGAATAACAGTAAAAGGGAGGTTTTACCGTGTCAAATTTCATACCAGTGCTGCGACCTGAAAACCTGTTGTTTACACCAGGTTTTTTCGAAAAAATTTTGGATGACATCCCCCTGACAAAGGCTCGCAGGGAAAAAGGTGAAACATGGAGTCCAAGCATAGATATTTCTGAAACCAATGGGGAGTTTTTGGTAAAAGTAGAAGTGCCGGGGGTTGACTCAAAGGATCTGGAAGTGACCCTTACACAGGGGCTTTTGACCATCAGGGGCGAGAAAAAGTTTGAACAGGATGAAAACAGGGAAAACTATCACCGGATTGAACGGCAGTTTGGTTCCTTTGCCCGAAGCTTGCGGCTGCCAGACAATGTGGACAATGAAAATATAGAGGCACGATATAAGGATGGCGTGCTGCACCTGACAATCCCAAAGGTTGAGATTACAGAGTTCAACAAAAAGATTGAGGTTAAATACGATCAGGCATAGCCTGTAACAAATTGATTTATACAAAAAGCCGCCGGGTTTTCACCCTGGCGGCTTTTTTGGTTTAAGGGGTTTCGGCGACCAGACCTGAATGGGAACCTGTTGTATCGGCTCCTTCTATATCCCAAACTCTGCTGCTATCTCATTTAAAACAGACAGGGCCACATCAAACTCGTCATTATCAACTTTTATTATAAGCTCTGTTCGTTTTGGAATATTGTATTTTGATATTTCTGCC
>JAOZSB010000117.1 GCA_029939895.1 Desulfobacterales bacterium | reverse complement strand
TTATGATGCAATTAAAAACCCATTGACCCAGGAAATGACAAAATCTGCATAATCATCAACCGAGACCTTGCGGTTTTTGTACTTCCAGTGTTTCAAGTACCAGTCCTGCAACATTGCTTTTATAATTGATGCTGTAAAAACAGGTTCAACCTGTGCAAAAATACCGCTTTTACATCCATCTTCTACAATTTTTTCAAATATCTTTTCCGTATACAGCTCATTGGACATGGACATCTGCTTAACATCCGTGCTGAAAAACCTGGTCTCCATGTACGCAAAATAAAACCAGGGCAGCATCCTTTCGCTTAAATAAAGGTGTATCCTGATTGCCATTTCCAGCCTTTGCGCAGGGTCCCTAATATCCTCCAGATTTTCAGACATCACCTTGCCTAGTATGCGCCGCCCCTGATCATGGATGATGCGCGGCAGGTCATCTTTGCTTTCAATATAGGCGTACAACCCGCCCATGCTCATGCCGCTTTCCTGGCAAAGCTCCCGCAGGCTCATTGCGTGGAAACCCTTTTCATTGCTCAGCTTTAACGCTGCCTCAATAATTTTAACCAGCTTCTTAACCCCGATTTTAGGGTTTTTTATTTTAATTGTGGAGGTATCATCATTAAATATTTCCAGACAAATATCTTCCAGCGATACCATCACCTGCCTGTTAAAGGCTTCATATGTCATTGACCCGACTGAGTGCATCTGTTTTTTACTTCCTTTACTCACGTCCCATGGGAACAAGCTCTTTATTTACAATTGCGCCAAACCTGCCCAGTTATTGGGTTTTAATTTTTCAAATCAGGAAAAGTCCACCCCTGTTATTTTTACGATTAAAACACTATCCTTGTTTTTTTTGATTGTCAATAAAAATATAGCGAACGCTCGATATTTTTTTGGAAAAAGATTTAAAAAAGGCGAAAGTCCACCAACCCTGTTAATTCCCGATTTTTTGATCAAAGCTGGTGGTTCTGAAATAGAGTTTGAGTGCGTCTAATTTATTCAATGATATTTTACATTTTTTTTTGACTTGTTCATTAACATGTTCTATACAGACTATGAGTTAGACGATTTAAAGCTGGCTCTGCATTATTTCGTTTAAATACATTGCTTTTTGCATATTTTTTTAGCGATTATCAGGCATGACTTATCTGAATTTTGATAATTGGAAACAATCGGATTTTTTTATTTTCGGGAACATGCATTTTTGATAATTGCAGATAAATCGTTAAATAGTAATGGAATGATAAATGATTTATATCACGCCCTTACAGGGCTGAATCGTAGAAAAGCTTAAAACCTGGGGTTTCACCCCAGGCTGTTATATATCGCCCTTTCAGGGCTGGCTTGATAGATAAGCATGATGTATTGCAAAAGCCGGAATTAACACAAAACGCGTGCCTGAATGAAGGCTGGATTCGCACTCAAGATCGAGGCGAAAAAAACAACATAACCGCAGGCGTACTCTTTTGTACGCTGAGGATTATGTTTTTTCACAACAAAAATATTGTGCTTGAAAGCGGTTTTCATTCAGGCGCATCGAGCCAACAATTTACGGGCGTGCCTGAGTGAAGGCTGGATTCGCACTCAAGATCGAGGCGGAAAAAACAACATAACCGCAGGCGTACTCGGTTGTACGCCGAGGATTATGTTTTTTTTCCAACGAAGATATTGTGTGCGAAGACAGTCTTCATTCAGGCACATCGATTAATTTTATTTTTCAGGAGTTTACTATGACTACAAATTTTGCGAGGCTGGACAGGCTTCCGCCTTACGTTTTCTCTGCTGTCAATGATTTGAAAATGGAGATGAGGAGAAAGGGAAACGACATCATCGACCTTGGGATGGGGAACCCGGATCTGGCAACCCCTGAACATATTGTAGACAAGATGGTGGAGGCAGCACGCAAGCGCAAACACAATGAGCACAACCACAGATACTCTGCCTCTATGGGTATAAAAAACCTGAGAAAGGCAATAGCAGACTGGTACGGACGCAGGTTTGATGTGGATATTGACCCGAACACCGAGGCCATAGCGACAATAGGCGTTAAGGAAGGCATGTCGCATCTGGTGCTGGTTACAATCAGGCCGGGGGATGTTGTTTTTACGCCAAACCCGACCTACCCTATCCACCCGTTTTCATCAATAATTGCAGGCGGAGATGTTCGTGGTATACCGGTTGGGCCTGGGGAGAACTTTTTTGAAAATCTGCTCCACGCAACAAAGCAGTCGTGGCCCAGGCCCAAGCTGCTTATAATCAGCTATCCTCACAACCCGACTACTGAAATTGTGGATCTGGATTTTTTCCAACAGATTGTCGATTATGCTAAAGAGCATAATATAATGATAATCCACGATTTTGCATATGCAGACCTGACCTTTGACGGGTACGTTGCCCCAAGTTTTTTACAGGCAAAGGGGGCCAAGGATGTTGGCGTTGAATTTTTCTCCATGTCCAAGAGCTACAGCATGCCGGGCTGGCGTGTGGGATTTTGTGTTGGAAACAAAGAGACCATTGATGCATTAAAAAGGATCAAGAGCTACCTTGATTATGGAATTTTTCAGCCCTTGCAGATTGCCTCTATTGTTGCCTTAAACGGCCCGCAGGACTGCGTGCATGAAATCACCGACATCTACCGTGAAAGACGTGACGCACTTATTGACGGGCTGAATCGGGTTGGATGGGACGTGCCAAGTCCTAAGGGAACCATGTTTGTATGGGCCAAGATACCCGAAAAATACAAGGACATGGGAAGCGTTGAATTTTCAAAATTGATGGTAAAGGATGCAGGTGTTGCAGTTTCTCCTGGCAGGGGCTTTGGCGAATACGGCGACGACTTTGTGCGCTTTGCATTGATTGAGAACAGGATGAGAATTAATCAGGCGGTCAGAGGAATTAAAAATATTTTGTAGGGCAGTTTTTTATAAAAATTCAATTTTAACTGAAAAGTCAGTTTCCAGATTTTTTGCTTATTTCATAACCAGAAATTTGGTATAAATTAAGCACTTGGCTTCGACAAAAAACATATTTTTTAGGAAAAAATGGGCATGGAAAAAATTTGTATAGGAATGTTGGGTTTCGGGACTGTGGGAACCGGCGTGGCCAAATTACTCATAGAGAACAAAGAGGTCATAAGCAGACGGGTTGGCGCAGAAATCGTGCTAAAAAGGATTGCAGACATTGACATTGAATCCAAAAGAGATGTTGAGCTTGAAGACGGCATCCTAGTCAATGATGCAGATATTATCCTTGATGACCCTGAGATTGCAATTGTTCTGGAGATGATAGGCGGTGAGACAATAGCTAAGGAGCTTATGCTCAAGGCCCTGAAAAATGGCAAACATGTTGTGACTGCAAACAAGGCCCTGCTGGCGGGACACGGCACAGAGCTTTATGCAGCAGCCGCAGCAGGCAATGCGGAGATTGCATTTGAAGCAAGTGTTGGCGGGTGCATGCCTATCATAAAGACGATCCGCGAATCACTTGTGGGCGACTCTGTCCGATCAATGAAGGGCATCCTCAACGGCACATGCAACTATATACTTTCCAAGATCACAGACGAGGGCATAGATTTTTCCGTTGCTCTTGAACAGGCGACCAAAAGCGGTTATGCCGAGGCAGACCCGACCCTGGACATAAACGGCCACGATACCGCCCATAAACTCGCCGTAATAGCGGCCCTGGCCTTTGGGGTGCAGGTGGATTTTGATGACCTTTATATAGAAGGGATAACTCTGATTACCCCCCTTGACATTGAATATGCAGGGCAGTTTGGATATAGAATCAAGCTGCTGGCAGTTGCAGAGCATGTCGGAGATAACCGGATTCAGGCAAGGGTGCATCCTACCATGGTTCCCTTTGACAACATTCTCTCAAACGTCAATGGCTCCCTGAACGCAATCACCATCAACGCTGTGGCGGTTGATGACATAACGCTTTTTGGCAAAGGGGCAGGCATGATGCCAACCGGAGCTGCTGTGGTGGGCGATATTGTTGATCTTGCCAGAAATATCATGCATGAAGCCAGTGGCAGGGTTCCCATGCTTTCATTCCAGCAGGAGCATATTGAAAATGCAACCGTAGTTCCAATGGATGAGCTTGAATCGCTCTACTATATCAGATTTACTGCACCTGACAAACCAGGAATTCTGGCAAAAATTGCAGGGGTTCTTGGCAAATATAATATCAGCATTGAGTCGGTGACACAAAAGGGACGGGAAACCACAGACTTCGTACCCATCGTCATGCTTACGCACACTGCAAAGGAAGCTGATGTTAAAAAAGCACTTGAAGAAATCGCAAAAATTGACAAAAGCGCACCAAAACCCGTACTAATAAGGATAGATTCATGAATATAGTTTTAACAGACCTGGAAGGGGTTCTTGTACCTGAAATTTGGATAAACGTGGCTGAGCGTACTGGAATCGAAGAACTTCGCCTGACCACCCGTGATATATCAGACTATGATGTGCTGATGAAAAAAAGGCTCGGAATCCTTGATGACAACAACTTGAAAATTCAGGATATTCAGGATGTGATTTCAACGATTGACCCCATGGAAGGCGCTGTGGAATTCCTCGACTGGCTTCGCTCTGAAACCCAGGTTATTGTTGTTTCCGATACATTCGACTATTTTGCAGGCCCGTTGATGAAAAAACTGAAAATGCCGACTCTTTTCTGCAACTACCTTATACTCGAAGAAAACGGCAGGGTCGCAGACTACAGGCTGAGGCAGCAGGACGGCAAGCGGCATGTTACGCTGGCTATGAAAGCGATCAACTTCAAGGTTGTAGCAATGGGTGATTCTTACAACGATGTAACAATGCTCAAGGAAGCAGATGCTGGAATACTTTTCAGGCCACCGGAAAACGTGATTGAAGAATTTCCGCAGTTTCCTGTAACAACGCAGTACAGCGAGATAAAAGCAGAGATTCAAAAAGCACTGGAACGGCTGAACAGGGAAGCATAAAACAGGCAGGGTTGAAACAATATTTACTGCATTATTAAAGACAAACACAATATTGGAAAGATTAAATGAAAGTCGATTTATCCGGGTTTAAAAGTGCTAAAATACTGGTTATTGGCGATCTGATGCTTGATGAGTATCTTTTCGGAGAAGTAGATAGAATTTCCCCGGAAGCACCTGTGCCGGTGGTGGATTTGAAATCCGATGACATGACCCTGGGCGGTGCAGGAAACGTGGTGAACAACATATCCGCACTCGGAGCCGAAGTCATAGTTGCCGGTACTGTCGGCACTGGTACGGCTGGCAGCCTGCTCATAAAAAAGCTCGAAGAACTGGGCGCAGATATTGAAGGCGTAATAAAAGACCCGGCAAGACCCACCACAAAAAAAACCAGGATAATTGCAAGCGGACAGCACGTGCTGCGG
This sequence comes from Desulfobacterales bacterium, assembly GCA_029939895.1. Classification (GTDB taxonomy): domain Bacteria; phylum Desulfobacterota; class Desulfobacteria; order Desulfobacterales; family JAOZSB01; genus JAOZSB01. The sequence continues at coordinate 6,508 of JAOZSB010000117.1, read as the reverse complement.
CTTGACCGGGAAGCAAAGATAGAAATTTCCGGTGATTCACTTGGCCGGATAATGGCTGTTATAGAAAAAAAGATGACACAGGCAGGCGCAGTTATACTTTCCGATTACGGCAAGGGCGCAATCACCAGAGAGTCTGCCCGCATGATCACCAGCCTTGCAAACAAGCTCGAAAAACCAGTCATAGCAGACCCAAAGGGCCTGGACTTCACCAAATATGACGGTGCAACCATGATAACCCCAAACCGGAAAGAAGCATCCCTTGCTGCTGGAATTGAAATTACAGACGAAAAAACCCTGGACGCTGCTGCCGGGAAATTACTCGACACAGCAAAGGTAGAAAAACTGGTCATAACCCTGGGCAAAGACGGCATGGCTGTGATGGAAAGAAATGCATCACCCTTCAGGATTGAAACAGAGGCCAGGCAGGTTTTTGATGTTTCCGGAGCCGGGGATACTGTTGCTGCTGTACTGGGAATTGCAATGGCAGCGGGCTTTGGCGTGCAGGATGCCGCAGCAGTGGCAAACAAGGCCGCAGGAATCGTGGTCGGCAAATTAGGCACTGCAACGGTCTCCATTGACGAGCTGCAAAAGGGACTCGACCCGGCTGGAAGTACTTCTTTGTCCAACCTGAAAACACATGATGAAATTGCAGCAATAACAAAGGATCTTAAACGCAGAAGTAAAAAAATAGTCATGACCCTGGGCAATTTTGAGCTTTTCAACCCGGGCCATATACTTCTTTTTTCTGAATCCGCAAAAATGGGCGATGTCTTTGTGGCAGCAATTATTGATAACAAGTCCGCCCAAAGCAAAGGCCTGAGCATCGAGCAGCAGGTGCAGATCCTCAGCTCTCTTGACTCCATAGATTATGTCACGGTTTTTCCAGAAGAAGATTCAAACAGGCTCGTGGAAGAAATAATGCCCGATGTTCTCACCATGGAAAGTAATCCCGATGCTGCAAATACTTCTGCAAGACAGATAGTAGAAAAAAACGGCGGCAGGGTTAACCTGATTCAAACACCTGATGGAATATAAATCCTGATGGTATATATATAAGGTATGCAAAAAATGGGGTGAGCAGCCTGGAGATCACCGAAAAAAAAGACAGCATTGCCTTCAGGGTGTATGTTCAGCCAAAATCAAAGAAAAATATGTTTGCCGGGCTGTTTGAAAACGCCCTGAAAATTAAAATCGCTGCTCAGCCTGCCGATGGTGCAGCAAATGCAATGCTTATCAAATTCCTTTCAAAAAGCCTGAAAATCCCGAAATCAAGCATTACAATAACATCGGGCCATACCTCCAGAAACAAACGTCTTGCCATATCCCTGGAGGACTCAGACAAGGCTTCAGTCAAGTCGCTGTTAGAATCTTTTGCTGCAAAATAAAAAATGGTTTTTTTGCGGGACTACTTCAGATATTTTCGATCTATTGCAGGGCCGATAATTTCTGCCATGCGCTGTGCTGCGATCTTGTTTCCCTCTTCGTTAAAGTGGCAGCAGGAGTCATAGTAGAGATCATCGTTATTATCCTTGAAGATCATGGTCAGGTCCCAGTATGGAATACCGGCAGCATTGAGTTCTTTTCCCTGTTCTATCAATCTGGAATAACCGCTGCGAACCATAATGGGCCAGGGGTTGTCGGGCTTGTATGCAACCTTTCTTTCGTTTTTGGTGATTGGTTTGCTTCCAACGATATACTGATTTGGTTGCAGGAAATGGAAGTAATCTATCCCCTGCCCCTTACAGACGCTGTTGAGCAGGGCCGAAGATCTTGCCCATATTTGTGCTGCACCTGCGTATTTCTCATCCGGGCTTCCTGTTGACATGTTCAGCTTCGGCCCCTTGACCTCCTTTGGCAGGTCTTTGGCCGAGCCTGCAACAAATTCATACTCAGCATCCTTAACATCGCTTTTGGTCTTTTTTGCCATGCGCACGTTGACCATATTGAAAAAAGGGCTTTTGTTGAAAGGGAACATATCTACAAATTTCAGAATCTTTTTTTCGGTTTCCAGGGCTGTATAGATTCGGGCAAGTATCACAATTCTTTCTGGCGAAAAATCATCTTTTACAGTTCTTTGGATAAAGCCATAATGATCCGAGGATGGATAGAGCGGGTTCACATCCCTTTCCATGTTTGAAACCGCAAGCACCAGGTCATTGAACCCGTCCATATTTATTACTGCATCAATTTCAAACCCGCTTAAAAGGGCGTACTGGAGGTGGAAAAGCTGTTGAGGCTGCTTATACCCCCCGGTTGCAAGGTCAAGAAGCACAATATTTTTATCTTTTAAATATTTGCTTTCTTGCTTTAAAAACATGGCAAGGTTATCCTCTGCCATGATTGCAAATATGGAAGCAACACTCCCCCCCAGATTGGCAATTACAAAATCATTTTTCTTCTTCTTGTAGGGATATGGGTGTCCCTTGACCGTTACCATCCCGAAATTGTTGAAGGGCGGGTATTGAGTCCCCAGCGACCAGGCCCCCTGCCTGCCGACATAGCCCACATAGGGATGCATCACATGCAGTCCCTTGACAACATGATCACTTTTCAGACGCCTATCTATAACTGTAAGCCGCTGTGCCCTGGTAGCAGAAAGAGCTTTTGTATCAAAGGCAACCCCTGCCAGTTTCTTGAAAAGCACCAGGCAGGCCAGCTCCAGCAGGAGAACAGAAATCAGCAGTATTGCAAACCCCTTTAATATATTCTTCAATTTGAGTCTCGTTCCGTGATTTTTTTAGAATCAATTGTCTCGCAATTTGTAGAAACAAAATCTATTGCGCTATCGTCATTACCTATTGAAACTTCCCAGGATTTTGCATATTTCAAAAACACATACCACGATGAATTCATGGCTATAACCAGTCCTGGCACACCGTCAAGAAATCCAAGCTTGTAGATGTAGCATTCAAAAAATTTTCCAATCGCCCTCAAAACTCCCCAGAAAACGATACTTTTCTGCTTTTCGCCATTTTGCTGCGCAAACACTCTGGAAAACTTGTTGATAGTGTTGACCTGATCCTCAATGCCTCTGTACACGCTGTGGAGTATGGGATGTTCAAACTCAACTGTATCGCCCTCTGCCATCAGGGTCTCGTGGAGTCCATCGCCTGTCCATTTGGCCCTGTGCTTTCGCACCAGCCGGAGCTTTCTGTCGGGATACCATCCTCCACGGCGAATCCATCGCCCCAGGTATCTTGACAGTCTTGGCATGGAAAAACCATTTATATTTTCAGGCACACTCTGGAGTGCTGCTTTTATCTCCAGGGCAAGGTCATGAGAAACAACCTCATCAGCATCAAGGTTTAGAACCCATTGATTGGAAGCCTGCTCCATTGCAAACTGCTTTTGTGCAGCAAACCCGGGCCAGGGGTTGTATATCACCCGTGCGCCGGATTCTTCACATATTGCAACGGTTCTATCGGTGCTGCCGGAATCTACAACCACGATTTCGTCAGCAAAGACAAGGCTCTTTAAAAGTGCGCCGATTCTGTCGGCTTCGTTAAGGGCAATTATTGCCACACTTATTTTTGGTGTTTTGCCGGTCATTTTTTTTTAATTTATTATACTGTGAGCAAAAAAAATACTGCTTACACATCCTTTAACATTTGAGCAAATTCCTTACCCTTGTCAAGAAACTCAATCGTAACTCCAAGGACGTAGATATCCATGGGCCAGACCATGCTGAACAGCTTGACAAAATCCTTTTCCGTTGTAGCAAATGCATCGGCACTGGACTCTCTTGCCATTTGAATTATGAGCTCTATGTCTTCCTTTGTATAATCGTGATGATCTGGAAATCCATGAAATCCAGACACATGAAACCCTGATTGTTCAATGCTTTTCATAAAAGAATTATTATCTGCAATCCCGGAAAAAACAAAAAACCGGGTTCCCTCTGGTGCTATTACCTCGTCTGGCTGCGGAAAAAACGATAGCTGAGCAAGCTCACCCCGAAGAACCGCCAATGAGCGATATGGCTTATGCCTTGTTCTGAAAACCGGAGCCTTAGTTTCAGGAATTGCAGGCTGAGTGTTATCCTCAACCCTTGTGCCGAGGATGATTCCAGCCCTTTTGATTGAAAAGGCAGGTTCCCTTAGTACTCCGGCTGGAAAAACCTTGTTGTTACCAAAGGGGCTTGCTCCATCCACAAGGAGTATATCAAGATTGCGAAAGATTTTCATATGCTGAAACCCATCGTCTAAAATCACGATATTTGCGCCCATTTCCCTTATCGCCCGCATTCCAGATTTAAACCTGTCCCTGCCGACAAGCACTGGTACTCCGGGCAGGGAAATCGCCGTACAATAAGGCTCGTCACCGGCATCCTGCGGGCTTGCAAGCACCCGCTTGCCATTGCTTACTACACCGCCTCTTTTTTCAAATCCGCCCCTGTAACCTCTGGTCACTATGGCCGGCCTTTTTCCCTGCTTGTGCAGCAGCTTTGCTACATACACCGCAACTGGCGTTTTACCAGTTCCTCCCAGGGTCAGGTTTCCAACCGATATTACCGGGCATGGAAGTTTCATGGTTTTCAGCCAGCCCTTTTCATACAGCAGCAAGCGTAAACGCATTACTATGGAGTATAAAAACGAAGCTATGTCAAGAAAAATGCGTAAAAACAGGCCTGGCTTTTCCCGTCCATACATTACCGATTCAATTTTGTTAAGTGTATCAATCATATTAAATTAAGTAGCATGATTTAGTCAAAAAGTAAATTACACAAACACATATCAACCGCAAAAAATTGTCATTCATATGCCGAATAGATGATTTACAAACCTTTGCAGGCAAAAAAATTCCATAAACCTCTTGTAATTGTAGTTTAAATCCAATATTATACAATAACGCTTAATAAAATAAGGATTCAAACCCAAACTATCAGCCAAACCTTTAAGGAGGGCAAAATGGGAATCAAAGCTATGCTGGTATTGGAATTCGGCACCAGTGTCACCGATGATCAAAAAACAAAATTCAGCGAGACATTAAAGGAAAAAAAATTAAAAAAGATAGCCCACCTGTCGGCTGCCTGGAAAATTTCCTTTAAAGACACTGTTGGTTCAGAAAAAGCCTTAAAGAACACAAAAAGCGCCGTAAAAGCAGCAGTAGAAGCATCAAAGATCACCGACTACACAGCAGCCGTTCATCTGGGAGAGGAGTTCCCGGAAATTTTCAGGTAGCAAAAAACCATGCTCAAACGTTAATCCCAAAAGTTATAAATTTAAGTTTTAAAAGACATGTACAGAAAAATGTTGAAGTTTTCATTAAATGGTGTTAAAAAAATTTTATTACGTTTAAGAATAATTAAAAAACTACTTCGACCTGACCGATGAGGTTTGCTCCTTATTTCATAAAACACTTCTTTGAAATAAGTTAAGCTGTAAGCCTCTTTAAAGCTCACCTGGGAGGAATTAATGTTTTTGCGCAGGATACTCTTTTTGCTGCTGGCTGCTATTTTTCTTAATGTACCACTTGTATGCGGTGATGAGAAGAAACTCAAGATTGGTTGTGACTCAGACTGGCCCCCGTATGAGTATAAAAAAGATGGCAAAGTAGCTGGTTATGCAATAGACCAGATCTCCCAGACACTTGCCAGGATGGGCACAGAGTTCACGGTATCTGATTATCCATGGAAAAGAGCTGTCGCAGATGCAACCAGTGGAAAGGTTGATGCTTTATTTTCTGCAAGCATGAAAGCATCCAGAGCCGAGGCCTGTTACTATCCGGAAACCCCCCTGCTTGACTCCACCTATGTTTTTTTTATTCACAAAAAAAATGCCGCCCGCCTCAAATATACCAGCTATAATGATCTCAAGGGACATGAAGTTGGCGTTTCCCTGGGATATTCATATACAAAAGAATTTTGGGATTTTTTAAAAAAAGAGGGTAATTTTACTGAATTCAATACCAATACAGCCGCACTAAGACTCCTGAAAGTGGGAAGGATCGATTATTTTGCCTGTGAAGTTGGAGTGGGCGTACATTATCTTAAGGAGGTCAATCTTGATAAGGTAATTACCTATCTTCCCAAGCCGTTATTAAAAAAACCCTATTACTTAATTTTCAATAAAACAAAGATTTCAAAAAAATTCGTAGACCGCTTTTCCGATGAGCTGAAGCGGTTTAAAGAAAGCCCTGAGCATGCTCAACTCCAAAAAAAGTATTTTGGCATTAAATAGTTGTACCCTAGTTCCAGCATTACGGTTATAGCGCTGAACCATTCAACCAAGGGGTTAATCAATGAACATGCAGAAGTTAATACTGTCTGCCTTTTTAGTTTTGCTTGCAACATATGCTGTTGCCCTTGATCTCCGGGTGGCCTATGAGGATAAGGCTCAGCCCCCGTACTACATGGGTGAAGGCTTAGTATTGCCGGCAACAAAACCAGGAGTCTCGATTGATCTTGTTAAAATGCTGGAGAAAAAAATCCCTGATATTAAGGTCACGTTTCAAAGACTTCCCTGGCTGCGCTGTCAGGCTGCACTCAAAGCCGGCAGTCTGGACGGCA
>JAOZSB010000469.1 GCA_029939895.1 Desulfobacterales bacterium | reverse complement strand
TCTCCAGGCTGATAAGCCCGTCCTGGCAAAAATTAACAGCAAATTCAACAATGTTTTTCAGTTCCCGCACATTGCCCGGATATGGGTAGGATAACAGCAGATCCATGGCATCCTTTGAAAAACCTGAAATGGTTTTTTTAAATTTCCCCATATATGAGCGCAGAAAGTAGTCCAGCAACAGGGATGTATCGCCTTCACGTTCACGCAGGGGCGGCAGGTGGATGCGTACAACATTCAGGCGGAAAAGAAGATCTTCCCTGAAACTCCCGTCCCTGGCCATTTGATGCAAATCACGATTTGTAGCCGTCATTAAGCGAACATCCACCTGGGTTCCCTTTGTAGTACCCAGAGGATATATGACATGGTCATCTAAAAATGACAGTAATTTAACCTGAATCGGAAGGGGCAGATCACCGATTTCTGTTAAAAATAATGTTCCATTATGGGCAAGCTTAAAACGCCCGGCCTTGTTTTCTGTGGCCCCGGTAAAAGCACCCTTCTGGTGTCCGAATAGCTCAGATTCAAGCAAGGTTTCCGGAAGCGCACCACAGTTTATTTTAACAAAAGCACCCTTGGCTCTTTCAGAGCGGTTGTGCATGATCTCTGCAAGAACATCCTTGCCGGTTCCTGTTTCCCCGGTTACCAATACCGAGGAATTGGTTTGTGTTATTGCGCTGACAACATGGAAAAGCCGCTCCATTTGAGGGCTTCTGCTGACAAGGGTTCCAAAGCTGTATGCTTCTACAATTGTTTCACTGTCTGCTGTATCCTTTACGATATTTTCAACGCTTTGCAGCCAGCCAAAAAAACAGCCCTGATCGTCTGTGATTGGAGCATAGGTAACACGAACCGGTCTTTTTGTCCTGTCGCGGGAAATGATATTGCATTCATGGCAAGCTGGTTCTGAATCAACAGACAAAGATAGAACCGGACACTTGGTTCCGCAAAGATTACACCGGAGAATATGACGGCAGGGAATACCCATTGCCTCATTGATGCTGAAGCCGGTAAGTGCCTCCATGGACTGGTTTAAAAAGATGATTGACTTGCGGGTGTCAAGAACAGCAAAGCTGGTTGGAAGAAGATTGGCAAAGGTATCAAAGGGAATCGCATCTTGAAATAACCCATGAATTAACAGGTTTCTGTTTGTAGTTATTGCATCCATACATATGCCCTGAACAAGATATACTCCCTTGAGTCAATTTAAAAAACGCCACATAAAACAACTTATATCGAGGATTCTACAAAACATATGATAATGAGTCAACAACATTCGCCATATTACACAGCAGCTTTGCCTGCTGAACCCCTTGATATGTTTTGTCTGGCAAAAATATCATATCACTCAGGATAAAGAGCCCCCAGATTAAATTTTTTTAATATATTCAGGGCAGTTCCATCTTTTCTCAGACCGTCAATTGCATCCTGCCATTTTTTTACAATACTGTCCGGCATTTTCAAATTGAAAGCATAATATGATCTGATTTTTGGGACGGCATAAACTTCTTTTATCTTCATGGAATGCTTTTTTATCAGGGCATTGGCCCGGGCTGTGTCTGTGTACAATAAATCAATTCTGCCATAAAAAAGTTTTTTTCAGGTTTAGAAACTCATCTGCAACAATTTCTATGTTTGGAAAATTTTTTGATAACAAAAACTGATGGTTATTGGAAGAGTGTATCACTCCGACACTATAATATTTAGCATCATAAACATTTTGAGCATCGTTTATACTTACAAATAATGTGATGACCCAAAAAGCTCCTGCTCACAATTCTGCAGAAAGCGTTTCGCAACGTTTCACATTGTCTTGCATGATTTTGTTTCATTGCGTTTCGCAAGACATGTTCCTTGAATACATATCACCATTTCGCAGAACTCATTGACACGCATTAATAATTAAAAATCCAACACTTATAATCAGTCTCAGCCCCCTTTGCACTTCTTGGCATTCTTTGTGCTAATAACAGTGTAAACATAAAAAAATGACCTCAAGCTTAGTGCCATCACATTTGCAGAAGCCAATGCCCATGGCAACTGGCAGAAATATAAATATTTTAAAAGGAGAAAAATAATGAAAGAAAAACAGATGAATCAACTTGTTGTTGCTCCGGTAGATGGATCGCTTGTTGCTCTAAACTCATTGGATTATATAAATTTGATGTGGGGGACTCAAACCAATTTTGATATTACACTTTTGTACATCCAACCAGCACCACCACCTTTATTTGATGATGACCTTGAACTTAAACGAAAAACAGCAAAAAAATTGAAAGATATCGAATTAGTAAATATGCAACTTGGAGAAAAGGCTCTTTCCAGGGCAAAAGATAACCTGCTGACAAAAGGACTATCACAGGACAAGGTCAATACGCTTCAGCTTAAAAAAGAAATTAGTATTGCCCAGGATATTTATAATTATTCCTGCCACAAAGCAAAAGCAGACGCTGTAATTATATCAACACGTGGACGAAGTAAAATGGAAGCATTTTTTATGGGTGAAGTTGCCAACAATTTGTTAGAGCGAAGTCGTAACTTGCCTGTCTGGTTGATAAATGGCAATATCACAAAAAAAGATGTGCTCATTGGAGTTGATAGCTCTGAAAACTGCTTACGTGCGCTGGATCATGCTGTCAACATGCTTGCTCAAACAAAATGTAATATCACTTTATTTCATTCAAAACGGGATTTGAGAAGATTTATACCAAAAGAGGCTATTGATGCTGCGCCAGAGCTTGAAGAACTTTGGAAAGATATGGCGTACCAAGTAGTTGCTCCATTTATGGAAAAGGCGAAGGAACAATTAATTAATGCAGGTTTTACAGAAAATGATATCACAACAAAAATTGTTGATGGAAGTCGAAGTGCCGCTGCAGATATTCTAGATGAGGTTCAAGAAAATTCATATGGCACAATCATAATGGGCAGGCGCGGCGCATCAAACGTTAAAGACATGGTGCTATGAAGTGTAACCAGGAAAGTTATTCAAAATAGCAAGGGGCTTTCGATTTGGGTAATTAATTAAAAAATTCCGGTGAATTCAGCTGTCACCGGAGTTCGAAATACTGGGCCTACCCCACAACCGGAGCTTGAGCTTACCCCATCGCCGGAGCCTGAGCTTGTCGAAGGCGTTGTTCCCGCAGTTCCACA
>JAOZSB010000116.1 GCA_029939895.1 Desulfobacterales bacterium | reverse complement strand
AACGGGACACTACTGACTGCAAGTATTATTTCCAGCTTCCTGCCCTGTATATTAAAATCTTCAACAGAGGGCTGCCACCTTGCTACGGAGCTTTCTCTGGTGGTTCCTGGTTTTCCTTTTGAGCTGATTTTTTGTCCATTTAAATACACGGTAAATGCGCTTCTTATGCCAGGGAATTTAATAGCCATGATTTCTTTTGGATCCTGCAAAAGAATCTGCAGGCGAAATGTGCCAAAGCCGTTTGTCGGGAGTTTTGTCCCATTTACTTCTTTGCCGTTCCATTGTCCAGGAAGCTCAATAAGCCCTGAAACGACCGGTGGAGCTGGTTTTTTAAAATCCTCAGGCTTGAGCAACTGGTCCCAGTATAGTTCCCATTCGCCGGACAAGTTAAGAGAGCCGTCTTTTTCAAAATTCCAGTTTGTTAAATCAAGTACACCGTCTTTTGCAAGTGGTATTTTTTTAACTTGATCCAGGGTGCATCCCAATAACGAGAATACAAGGGCAAGGGCAAGAATGATTCTGGCATATCGCATAATAGAGTCTCACTTGATTTCAAGGGTGCAGTCAAATGGTACAATCATTTTTAAGTTACTGGTTAAGCATTATCACATGGGCGTTTTCAGCCTGATTTTAATCCTTTTATCAAAGTTTAATTGAGAAAATGATTTTGACCAATGCTTGCGGATCAGTTTATCCATCAAGCCGCTTTTTTTTGCTTTGGTCAGGGATTCTTCAAGTATTTGTTTATATTTTGCAGCAGAGGGACTCAGGTAAAAACGGAAATCACGATCATAGATCAGCATTAACCGCTGTTCTATATCCAGGGCTGGTTGAGTTTGGGCCTCTATCATGATTTCATTAAACCCTCTGGAAAAGTAATCAATCCCACGGTTCCGGTGGGCAACCATCAGATACAGCCGCCGCCAGTCGCCATCCATTTCATATGACTTGAGGTTGTTCGCGTTCCAGACCTTTACGTCAAACCAGTTTTTGCCGAATCCGCCGGTTAATCCACTCTTTCTAAAGTCCTCAAGGGTGTTGATATTATCAAATAACACCTGGGTGCCTTTGGGGATAAACATGATGCGATGCCCAATAAGGTTGTTTGTGATTCCTATCTCAACGGGAGTATATTTTTCATCACGTGCCTTGGATTGTACCAGCCAGAGAGTTGACAGCATGTCATGTTCAAGCATTTTTATGGCACGTTTTTGGGGGATATTTTTTGCTCCAGGGGAAATGGCAACCACTGGGAGGTAGCCATTTTCTTTAATGGATTCTATCAAAAGTTCGTGGTAGTATTTGTGTATGCCGTCAACAAATGAAGGCACTGACATCTCAACTATTTTTGCATTGGAAGAAGTGGCAGACAAAATGAGCATCAGGGCAATGAAACTCCTGCGAATACTGCATAATATTTTACAATTTGTTTTCATTTTGCCTCCTGTTATATTTATATCTCGCCCCTTCAGGGTTTAATTGATGGTGGTCTCAGGTTTATTCAGGTGTTTTAAGCCTGATTTTAACCCTTTTATCAAAGTTCAATTGAGAAAATGATTTTGTCCAATGCTTGCGGATCAACTTATTCATCAATCCGCTTTTTTTCGCTTTGTCCAGGGACTCTTCAATAATTGCCTTATATTTTGAAGCCGAGGGGCTGAGGTAAAAACGGAAATCACGATCATAAATCAGCATTAACCGCTGTTCAACCTCCAGGTTTGGCTGAGTTTCAGCTTCTACCATGATCTCATTGAACCCCCTGGAGAAATAATCAATTCCACGGTTCCGGTGAGCAACCATCCGGTACAGCCTCCGCCAGTCGCCATCCATTTCATATGACTTCAGGTTGTTCGCATTCCAGACCTTTACGTCAAACCAGTTTTTTCCGAATCCGCCGACTAATCCACTCAGCCTGAAGTCCTCCAGGCTGTTAATCTTATCGAATAACACCTGGGTGCCTTTGGGAATAAACATGATGCGATGCCCAATAAGATTGTTTGTGATTCCTATCTCAACGGGAGTATATTTTTCATCACGAGCCTTGGATTGTACCAGCCAGAGAGTAGACAGCATGTCATGGGTAAGCATCTTTACTGCACGTTTCTGGATGATGTTTTTTCCCTGGGGAGGAATTACTATTATTGGCATTTGTCCATTTGCTTTAAGGGATTCCTTTAAAAGCTCATGGTAGTATTTGTGTTTGCCATCGGCAAATGAGGGTATGGTTAATTCAACTACTCCTGCATGGGAAGCAGTAACAAGAAGGGTGAGCACTACAGCAATCATGCTTTTACCCATTAGCCGGAAAAATTGTAAATTTGTTCCCAAAACGCATCCTTTATGTGCAAATAATCATGAATTTCCAAATAACTACTCAGGGGTTTTTAAATAAATTTTAACCCTTTTATCAAAGTTCAATTGAGTAAATGCCTTTGCCCAGTGCCTTCTGATTAGCTTATTCATCAAGCCGCTTGATTTAGCTTTTCCCAGTGAATCTTCGAGTATCTTTTTATATTTAACAGTAGATGGGCTGAGGTAAAAAAGGAAATCACGGTCATAGATCAGCATCAATCGCTTTTCAATATCCAGGTCTGGATGGGCTGCTGCATCGGTGATGATCTCGTTGAATCCCCTGGAAAAATAATCTACACCTCGATTTTTTTCCGCAACCATACGATATATGAGTCGCTTTGCTCCATCTACTTCATATATTTTTAAGTTGTTTGCATTCCATACTTCAACATCAAACCAGCTTTCATCAAATCCACCTGCCAGGCCGGTCTTTCTAAAGTCGTCCAGATTGTTAACCGCATTATAAAGGTGCTGTTTGCCCCTGGGGATGAGCAGGATGCGATGCCCAATGAGATTGTCTGTAATTCCTACCTCAGCCGATGCATACTTTTTATCGCGTTCCTTTGATTGCAAGAGCCACATTATTGATAAAGAATCATTTTCAAACATATAAACAGCGCGTTTTTGAGGAAGGGTTTTTTGAATTTTGAATGATGATTTCAGTGTTACTTTGTGGCCGTTCGCTTCAAGGGATTGCTTTAAGAGGTCATGGAAATAAACATGTGTGCCATCGCTATATGCTGGTACTGAGAGTTCAATTGTTTCTGAAAAAGATACAGTAGCAAACAGGATGAATATCAAAGCAGTGATATATTTTCCAATGATGATGAAAAACTTATTACTTGTTTCCACAATGCCTCCTTTAAATACAAAAAAATCTGAATCATAAACTATAAAAATAATTATTCAGGAGTTTTTAATTGGATTTTAATCCTTCCATCAAAGTTCAATTGCGAAAATGCCTTTGCCCAATGTTTGCGGATCAATTTGTCCATCAGGCCGCTTTTTTTAGCTTTGTTTAAGGAATTTTCAAGCACAGTTTTATATTTTGCAGTAGATGGGCTAAGATAAAAACGAAAATCACGATCATAAATCAGCATAAGCCGTTTTTCGATTTCCAGGTCTGGCCGTAATTTTATTTCAAGCATAATCTCATTGAACCCGCGGGAAAAATAATCTATCCCACGGTTTTTGCTTGCAACCATTGGATAAATGTGACGCCACTCCCCGTCTACTTCCTGATATTTTAATTTGTTTTTCTTCCACACCCTGGCATCAAACCAGTTAATGCCAAATCCTCCAACAAGCCCGGCATTTCTAAGGTCTTCCAGGTTGTTGATTTTATCATATACTGGCTGCTTGCCCCTGGGGATCAGCAGGATGCGATGTCCAATGAGGTTATTTGTAATGCCGACTTCAACAGGAGTATAATGTTTATCACGCTCCCTGGACTGCATTCTCCACAATATGGACAACTGATCATTTTGGAGCATTGAAACAGCACGTTTCTGGGGCACATGGCCGATGGTTGGCAAGGACTGGGTCGATTTAATTTCAATATCAATTCCGCTTGCTTCAAGAGATTGCTGTAGAAGGTCATGGTAGTAAACATGAGTGCCGTCAATAAATGAGGGGAGCAGAAATTCAGTTGCTTGGGCATGGGAAGCCTGTATACACAATGTGCAGATCAGGACTGCCGCACACCTGTAGATGATGCGGGAGAAAAGTCCCTTGTTTTTGTAAAAAGTTTTCATATCAGCTCCAAGGCTAACTCTAATTCGCAGGTACAGTATCTAAAAAATTCAAAATCAATTTAGAAATTTCAACGGTCGTTCCTGGTGAAACAGCATCACCGGCAAGTACATGATGCTTTGCATCCTGAGACGTATTAAATGGTATAAGCTTTTTGGTTTTTGAACCAATTTCGTTAAATTTTTCTTTTACTTTTTCAGGATCTATCACCTGATCCTTATCGCTGTAGATGGTCAACAACGGAGCCTGGAAAGCAGCCAGGTCGATCCTGTCAACAATATCCACCAGATCCATCATTGTTTCGATGGCATTAATAGGATACCGGGTGGTCCAATACTTTTTTTGACCCTCTGTCCTTGGTTCCCAGCTCTGATAATCACCAGCAATCATTCTTAAAAGCCACCCTCCGCCGGGCCAGAGAACAAATCTGGCCGAGGAATCCTTTGGGAAGAAATTTGGAGAAACAAAAACCAAAGCAAAAATATCCTTGCTGAATTTCTCCTGGGTTGCAAGCCAGGTCACCACTGTACAGCCGGTGGATGCTGCCACAATGATAACCTTTTCCCCAAGCTGCTTCCCGATCTCCAATGCCTCTGCACCGTCATTGAGCCAGTCATTTACCGTTGACTGCCCCATGGGATCAGCACCTCGGCCATGCCCGTTTAAGCGTGCATAATAAAGGTTTGCGTTCATCTTCTGTGCTATAATATCTGCTAAAGGGGCGGTTTCCATGCGGGTTGCGCTGAAACCGTGAAGATAGACAATTGAGTATTTAGTCTGTTTTTTTTGATCTGGGTCTGCCCATACTATTTTCTTTTCCACGTCAGGGCGAATATCGCTGAATCTGGCCTCAGATTTTTCCAGGTATGAATCCAGATTATCCGGCAGGTCAAAGGAGCGTATGGAAATATCGACATTGGCTCCACACCCGGATAATAGGACGAGGAACATAAGAAGTATTCCAGATTTTTTTAAAACAGGCATCTTTTTGTCTCCCAGCCTCAAAGGTTCATTTATTTGCTGATTCAGGTGCAATGTGAAAAAACAATTTTCCAACACAGTCAGTATTATTCATGATCGCTAGGGCTTTGCTGCTGATAATTCCTTTTGTTTTTTAATGCTCTCATCAAGATCTTTAAGAATGCTGGTTATCTTGTCTGGATATTTTAAAAATTTTGCAATGGCTTCCATTCCATGCGGAACCATTTCCGGCGGAGTATCCCTGTCAAAAAACTGCGAACTGCCCTCGGCCTGCTCAAGCACCTCTGCACCCTGCTGTATGTAGTAATCGGAATTGATACCAGCATCCATGTTCGGTGAAATCATGCTCATTCTCGAATTCATGTCTGCCTGTATGTCGGCCCTTCCTGCAAATGCCAGGAATTTCATTGCATTATTTTTATTGGCTGCATTTTTGGGAACAATAAGGATGTCCAGGGGAGCCTCCTCAAAAAAGGGAACATTGGGTTCTATGCTGGGGAACCTGAAAAAACCAATGTCAGGCAGAACCATGTCCGGCAGTTTTGGGATCAGGAAATTGCCCATGAGGAGCATTCCTGCTTTTTTCCTGTATAGATACGGCAGTGCTGTGCGCCAGTCGTTATCTGAGTGATCCTTGAGAAAGTAACCTTTTTTCAGAAGCAAGGCCCAGTGGCTGAATACTTTTTTTAGACGTTCGTCTGTGTAGGATGCCTTGCCGTTCATCAGATCCATGTGGAACTCAAGCCCGTTTATTCGCAGGTTGAGGTAGTCGAACCAGCCCATCGCAGGCCACTTGTTTTTCGAGCCAAGCGTAAAGGGGGTGATGTTGTTGCTTTTCAGGGTTTTGCAAATATTAAGGAGATCTTCCCATGTTTCCGGCGGTGTTAGAATGTGCTGTTTAAAAAGCGATTTGCTGTAATAAAAACCCCACTGGTAATAGGACATGGGAAGGCCATAGGCTTTTCCATCAAAGGTAATTGCGGACATGGAAGCTTTTGAAAATTTCTTATCCAGCCCGTGGCCTGCCAATACCTCGTCGGTTGGCTCTACTAAACCCTTTTCTACAAAACTCTTGAGGCTGTTGCCCGCAAACCATAGAAGCACATCGCTGTTGCTTTGTTTACTTTCAAGCCAGGAGTGAATTTGTTTCTTGTAGGGTTTTTGTTCTACTTCCCAGTGCTGAACCTTGATGCCTGGATTTTCCTTTTCAAACTGCCTTATTATATCGACAAAAACAGTCCGCTGTTTTCCTGTTGAAACCATGAGGATTACCTTCAGGGATTCAGCACAAAAAGCACCCGCAGGGATCAAAAGAAGTAATAAGAAAAGAAATAGAAGCATGACACCCTTGGTGGGCTTATGCGGGTTTGTTTTTATTTGCTCCTCCATGTTGCAAGTCCTTTTGAGATTATTTTTAATAAAGCAAAGTCAAAGCTGAAATTTACTCTAATGACTGTAAGACCTTTTTAAATGAGAAATCATAGGATTTCTGCCCTGGATAAATCTTTTTCGAAAATTTTGAAAAATCGACTCCAGACCAGTTATTGTCACCAAAGTTGTTCAGAAAAATATCAATATTCTTTTTTGTTAAAACTCCCATGCTTGACCGGAAATCGGTTGCCTCGCTTTTAAAATCTTTACCATTGAAAAAATCATGAAGCAGCACCATAACCCATGCAGCTTCCATGAAGTGGCCACCCACAGATACAGCCAGTTCGCCCTTTTTAACCGCAGCCAGTGCCTCTGGAATCCAGTCAACAGAGCCTGCGATTATGTCTTTTCCCGGCACCAGCTTCAACTCTTTCATTCCGTCAATTACACCCAGGGCCATTTCGTCATTTGCAGCCCAGACAATATGGGTTTCAGGGTAGCGTTTTATAAGTCCTAAAAAAATATCTTTCCCCTTTTCCCGGTTCCAGAATGCAGAGACCGACTGGTTTAGTGTTACATCGCCTGCCTCCTGGACTGCCCTCAATAGGCCTTTTTTTCTCTCGATGCTTGCTGTGTCGGCTATCGTTCCCTCCAGGGCCAGTATTTGAATCCCGCCACCGCCATCAAAAAAATTTCTTTCTCGTGCCATTTTAATTAAAGTTTTGGCAACGTCATATCCTGCCTGCTCATCGTTGGGAAGCATTTGACCGATCCATAATCCCAGTTTTTCTCTCGGCTTTCCGTATTTTTTTTGATGCCCCAGCTTATCGCTCAGGCCGGCATTAAAAATGAAAGCCGGAACCTTTGCATCACTGGCAATCTTGAGCATTGGGCCGCCATTCATTTTAAAGCTCTGAAACACAACCACGTCTGGTTTTTTTCTTTGTTTTAAGGCTCTCTTGAGTTGTTTAACCATCTTGATATGATTTCGGTCAGCCCAGTAAACCGTCAATTCAAGCCCAAGATCACTGCAGGCTGTCTCCATGATATTTGTAACGATCACCCACCATGTTTCGGTTTTTTCGGCAGGGTTGAAAAAGGCAATATGTATTTTTTCTTCCTGCCCATAGAGTTGTGATGCAAGGGTGGTAAATAAAAAAAATGAAATAAAACAGATGTTAAGCAACCTGTTCATGTTGACGATCCTTTATTGTCTGCAAGTTGTGTATTAACAAAAATCTAAGTTTAAAGTGCAGTTTTAAATTTTTTTTAAAAAAAAGCAGTACTAAAAAAATCTTTAAAACTAACAGTAAAATTTAACATGATCCACTTGAGTATTCCGGTTGATTTTTAATCAACCTTTATTAGTCATATAAGTATTTAATTATACATTTAATTTGATGACATGTCCAACATTATGATAGGGGCATCAAAAGTTTTTTAAGATGCCCCTCTTGTAATTATGCTGTATCTAAGAAGATCAAATAAATACTGTTATTTCAGGATTTTTTCGGCTTTCAGGTTATTGATAAATGTTGCTGCTGCCTTTGAGCCCTTTTTGTAAAACACACCAGGCTGACCAAGGGGCGCTGCCACAGAAACCGTAAGGCCTTCTGCTGGTGCAGCATACTCCTTGCCTGACCACAGGTGAACCCAGCTTCCAGCAGGCAGATAAGCGTCAACAGTATCGGTTTTTGGATCAAGAACCGGTACCACCTTGAACTCGCTGCCGATCATGAACTGCTGATAGGACATGTCATATACATTTGCATCGTCTGGATAGTGGATAAATGGATGTCTTACTACTGGCAGGCCGGTTTTTGAGGCCTCGGCAACAAGCTCCTTGCGGTAGTCGCCCCACGCCCGGTAGATTTTTGCAAACCTGGCAAAATGTGCAATGGCTTCTTTATCATCATAAACCTGATGGTTTGCAGCTGGTCTATTTCCCTCGTGGCTGCGAAAAATCGTAGTAAAGGCGTTTAATTCAATCCAGCGCAGGTTTAATTCCCTGCTCCGGTGACGATCCATAATCGGATTCGTAATTGTGGTGTATCCGCCTATGTCGCTGTGGTTAAAGCTGTAGCCGGAAAGGCCGCTGCTAAGAAGACCAGTTACAGCAGTTTTTATTCCGTCGTACTTATCCCAGGTTACAAGTTGGTCACCCAGCCAGAACAGTGTGGAATATCCAGGGCTTTTCTTGTATCCAGAGCGCGAAAAGAATACAAAGTCATCCCTGTTTGGCATTTCATCAATGGCTTCACGGTTCAAGCGAGCCCATTCCTCAGGATACCTGTTGTGATAGGTTTCCGTCGATTCACCAGAAGCCACAGTTGTGTCCATTGGAAGTGCTTCCCCAAAATCAGCCATCCATCCCACTGAACCAGCACCGATTACTTCTTTTTTTATTACATCCTTTGTCCACTCCCATGCCTTTGGGTTTGTCAAGTCAATGAGACCCGCAGAAAAGCTTGTGTTCAGGATCATGTAAGGTGTTCCATCTTTATTTTTAACAAGATAATCGTTTTCTTTTGCTTCCTTGAAAAGATTTCTAAAGTTACCTTCCCTTTCAGAAACATCAACCAAGAATGGATTGATATATGTCAGGGTTTTAACACCATCTTTCTCAAGTTCTGCTACCAGTTCGTTCCATCCGGGATAATGACCTTCATCAAGAACCCAGTTCCACCAGAGTTGTTTGCCAAAGCTTGTTGTTCTTTGTCCAACCCAGTCCTGGAGCCAGAATGCTGCAATTGGAGTGTCTGCTTCTTTCAAGGCATTGTGAATTCTTCTTACCTTGTCTGTTCCACCCTGCATTCCGATTATTGCGCCATCAAGAATCCAGTCCGGCAGCTTACGCATACGGCCAGCATGAAGTGTATATTCTGCAATAAGATCAGCCGGGGTTTCACCATATAAAATGTTTCCGGTCATCTGTGATGCAAATACCTGCACCTGAACTTCATCATCTTTTGTTAAATCAAATACTGAATATTCATTGTTTTCAAGAAACATGGAACGCACCTGGCTGGTAATGTACTGTGGTACTCCGGCATAACTTGTATGCCAGTCACCGCCTGCTTTTGCTGCCATGTCTACAAGAAATGTAAAGGGCTGTGAACCACGGCCAATGCCCTGCTCCATTACAAAAATCGGCAGCCGCTTTCCTTTTATATCAAAATATGTGAACTGCTCACCAAACCCGAAAAAATGCTCGTCTTTATTGGTCGCATAATTTAAATATGTCCGATTAAAGGAGTTATCATCAAATTGTACCTGAAATCCAAGCTGGTTGTCGTTTTTCGCCTTAAATGTGAGTGAATACCCCACACTCTCTTTATTCCCCCTGGTCAGCTTGCCCAGAATAACTACTTCATCGTTTACTATTTTTATAGTATCCACAGTCTGATTGGAGCATACAAGTTTTACTTTGTCTTCAATAAAAAATGATCCACGGGACTCTTCATATAAACCGTGTTCATCATTACTTTTACCCTTGCCGGCTGCAATAAAGCCTTTTCCTGGAATTGATGACCATAGTATTTTTTCTGGATTCGCCCAGTGTGATACCTTCAATGTGCCACCATCGGCAGCATCCCATACGATTTTGAAATTGCCTGCCATATAGCTTTTTGTCTGCAGGTCAGCTTGTTGAATTTTTTTCACACTAACCCGATGCCCACACCCTGCAAACATCAGGCAGAGAATACCGATTGCCAAAAAACTGAATAACTTTTTCATTTTACAGCCCTCTTTTTTTTAAAGTAATATTATGGATAATGAATATTATTTATTCCTGTTTTAAATATGCAGTACCAAAAAATTAAACATTAATTCTTCTTCGAATACTTGTCCCAAAGCTCCTGGCTGATTCCGTTATTTTGTATGATCTGGGTATAAAGCTTTGAGCTGGGTTTGGGAATTCTTGCAAAGTTGTTTTCATAGTCAGTTTTAATTATTCCAAACTGTGCAGTAAAACCCTCGGCCCATTCAAAATTGTCAATAAACGACCAGTGCATGTAGCTCCGGATGTCAGCTCCGCCATGATTTATTGCATTCCAGACCTCTCTTAAATGCGTCACCATAAACTTCTGCCGCCTTGTGTCTTCCATATCACTGTCTGCCATTCCGTTTTCCAGAACATATATAGGCAGGCTGTATTTGCGGTGTGTCTGTGTTAGAATATTGTAAAATCCATGCGGATAGACTGCCCAGTCAAGATCACTTTTTATCTCTGTCGGGTCTGATTTGTCATGGAAAACGATTGCAGGCTTTGCAACATTCATGATGTTGGATTTAACATAGAAGCGTCCGTAATAATTGATTCCAATATAATCCTGGGTTCCCTCCAGGCCTGGAATTACTTCCTCATAATCGGTGTTGGTAATCCTAAGAACCCCGGTATGAATTGCATCAATAAAATCCCAGAGGAACGACTGTTCCACAGCAGCGGCTGAAACCCGGTCAAGGGGTGCCCAGTTCCGCATTGGTTCAAAGGCCCTGGTGTGCTTGGCGATTCCAACCATGTGCTGCATGTTGTTCAGTTTGCCATGACCGTGAACCAGCTTGTAAACTAAAGCATGAGCCTCAAGAAGTTTTTTCATTACAGGCGCAATGTCTGGTATACTGCGTTTTTCAAGGGGCGGAAACACACCGTCAACATACCCGTTAACAATGTAGGTCATTGGCTCATTTAAGGTGCACCAGTTTTCAACCTGGGTTCCATAGTTCTCCAGAATCGTTCGTGCAAAGTGACCAAAATGCCTCAGCGCATCATCACGCTCCCAACCCTTTTTCCCGTTTCTTTCTTCCCACAGCCACTGGGGGCTGGAAAAATGGAAAAAGCTGACCAGGGGTTTTAAGTTATGCCTCTTTAATGAATCGAGTATATCCTGGTAAAACTTGATGCCGGCAGGATCAGGATCTGTCATGTCTTCCCGTGGAAAAAGCCGCTCCCATGAGATGGAAAAGCGATGAGAATTATGCCCCATGTCTTCTGCGAGTTGAAAATCCTGGTCAAAAACTTCATCATAATTAGTCTTTTTTGTGCGTACTTCCTCGGAATATTTGTCCAGGCTGTTTATATGGGAAGGTATTGCATAGCCGGGTCGAGGGTCGGTGTCTGTCCTTCCGTTTTTTATTGCATCAAGCTCAAAGGCGGTCCAGTCGCTGGGTTGCTGGCTCTCCACATGCTGAGATGCCGAGGCTGCCCCCCACAAAAAGCCCTTTGGGAAAACAAAAGGCCCAGAGTCATTAAAATCTGATGTCCAGAGAGTGGTGCGTTTTTTTCCAAATGTGGGCAGTAACAAAAATGCCAGTATTGCAATTGGAATAATTACTAAAAATAATAAATACATTGTTCCCCCTGCTCAAAGAGACTGGAAGCAAATCAAAAGAAGTATTCAAGTCAAAAAAAAAATTATATTACTGCTTCAATCAAATATAGCTGTGAATCATGCGCTTCAATCACGTCGGT
>JAOZSB010000468.1 GCA_029939895.1 Desulfobacterales bacterium | reverse complement strand
AGTGCCCAAATCCAATTGAAATTATTCGATTTTTAACGGGACACTACTGATTAAACATATTAAATTTAGAAAATTTAACAATTTTGCTAAATGAAGATAATATAAAATATTTACTTATATGATAATTATATGTTTTAAAATTTTCAATATCACATAATGATATATTAAACAACATAATTATCATAAAAAGAAAGCAGCAGTCCTAAAACAAAGTCTTTAATATTTAAAACATAAAGTAACCGTGTATGAATTGAAAAATTTGAGGACTAAATGAAGTGTCAAGCTATATCTGGGAAAAGGGTTCCGGAGCAATCTTTTTAGACTCATGTCTGAATCAGTGTAATTATTGAAATTTTATTTAATTAACATTGATTGAAATTGAAATTAATTGTACTATAAATAAAAGTAAAATATTAATATACCAGCATGCTGGAGTTTGCCTTTTATGGACACTGGCAAAAAAAACATTCGATGCATTAATCATTAGCAAAAAAGGCTGTGCTGACAACAAGGCTCATGCTTGAGAATAAAGAGATGGTAATATAAAATGAATGATCTCCCTACGGACAATAATAATTCAGAATACGACATAGACATTAATCAAAAAATTATTAAATTTACAGAACAGGAAACATGGCATGACTATTATCTCGCAACTATTGCTCTTGCAAATAATCTGGTCACCAAAGAACAAATAGAAACTGCTCTAATTATTCAAAAAAATGCAAAAAAACTTGGCCAAAAAATAATCCTCGAAAAAATCTTTCTTGAAAAAAAATGGATAAGCAGTGGCGAAATCAGCGCACTTCAAAATGCTACCAAAAGACGTTTAGGAAAAAAATTTGGCACTATAGCTATAGAAAAAGGCATTGTAACCGAGGCTCAAATTAACAGCGTTCTACTGATACAGGCACAGGATTATAAAATTAACAACACCTGTCGCCGTATTGGAGAGATATTAGTAGACCAGGGGATTTTGACCCACGAACAATGTTTTCAGGTATGGAAGGAACAATTAGAATTAGAAATTGCATTATCTGTTGCAAAAAAGAAAGAAGAAAAAAGGCAAAAAGATATTGAAGCAAACTCTTTAGAAGATGTTTTAGATACAGTTCCTGAAAACGATGGACTCATGGAAGTTAAAGACCATGAAAATTCTTCAGATATTACTGATGAGGATCTGGCCTTTATTATTAAAGATTCGGAAGATTCGCAGGATTTGTCTGCAAATAATTTAAGTCTGGATTACCGCGAGTACTCCGAATTAGATAGCGAAGCAGAACTAAGCACCTCAGATATAAAAGATGTGATTAAAATACAAATCCCTGAAAATAAGGAAAAAGCTGAAATTCTTGTTTCTGAAAATGTAAATATTGAAGATGCACTTGATTATATCAAGGAGCTTCTTACTGATAATGGTATTACTTATGGAATTGCTGATGATGAATCAATAATTAAATTTTTGGGAAAGCAGAACAACAAAACCAGGAGTTTCATAATTGCTCAGGGCCAGCCTCCGAAAGAAGGCCGAGACACGGTTATAAAATATCATTTTGATACATCCTATTTAAGTGCCGGGAAAATTTCTGATGATGGAAAAATTGACTACAGGGATCGAGGAGAAATACCTCATGTTAAGGAGGGTGGCTTAATTGCAGAAAAGATATTACATAAAAAGGGTGAAAAGGGTGTTGATATTTGTGGTCGGACAATAATGCCAAAAGAGGTCAAAATATTAAATCTCACGCGGGAATCTAATGTTATAATTTCAGAAAACCGCCTGAAAGCTCATTCTGAGATTGAAGGAAGACCTCACCTGACGATGAGTGGCTCGCTTGCTGTTTATGATGAAATTCAAATCAATGGAGATGTTGATTTTAAAACCGGTAATATTGAATATAAAGGAGATGTTATTGTTCAGGGCACTGTACAAAATGAATTCAGTGTAAAATGCAATAACCTGACAGCCCTTGCAGTAAATAATGCGACCGTCGATGCAGGCGGAGATGTGGTTATTGCTAATGGAATAACAGATTCCAGGATCAATGCAAAGGGAAGTATTACTTCAAAATATATCAAAAATTCAAACATAAAAGCATTTGGAAATGTGGTTGTTGAAAAAGAAGTATATGACTGTAAAGTCCGAACCAGCAGTGAATTTATCAGTGAACAAGGTGATATAATATCTTCTCTTGTTACAGCACGTCAGGGAATTACTTCCAGAAATATCGGCACAGATATTTCATCTCCCTGTAAGCTGGTGGTTGGATTAGATGATCATGTCAGAAAAATTATCCAGAAATTTGAAACCAGGGCAGCAGAAGATGTTAAAGTTATTGCAACACTTCAGGCTGAGCATGATGATATTATAAAAAATATTGCAATTATTGCCACAAAAATGGATGACCTGAAACTCAAACAGGAAAAAAAGATAGACAAAAAGCTTTCTTTGCAGGAAAAAACAAAAACACAGAGAACCTCATCAAGCGATCTTGCAAATCTTAATAAACAGATTAGTGCCATTGATTCAAATATTTCCGGCCTTGAGGATAAATCAAAGGACTTTGCTGACCAGCTTGAAGACCTGAAGAAAAGCCTTGCAGCCACATTAAAGGTAATGGATGATTTAATACAAACGATTGAAGACTTGAACGAAGAAAAAACTGCAATTGAAGACTGGGCTGAAACAGTTGAAAGATGCGCCATTATAAAGGTGTCTGGTGCTTTGCATTCTGGCACAAAAATTAAAGGTCTTGGTTTATCCAAAGCATTAAAGGACACAAAACAGAATGTAACAGTTGAAGAAAAGGAGATTTCGGAAGCCGAGTTTGTTATGAATATTTCTATAAATAATACCTGAATCAGTGGCGTTAAAATTGCCGCATGAAAAGCAGGCAGTTTGCATCAATAAGTTGATTTTGCTTCGATTCTAAATCGTTAATATTTAAAATTGATGAGTAAAAATTTTCTAATGCAGGTGGAGCAGTTTTTTAAATATAATAATTGGTTATAAATATATTGAACTGACAGATTTTTGCTGGTTGTGTAATTTGATAATTTATGGTAGAAAATAAAATAATTATTACAGGAAATTAAATTATTAAATTTAAAGGAGTAAATTTATTATGAAAAAGACTTTATGTTTGTTTTTGATTGTTGCCCTCTCAATGTTTATG
>JAOZSB010000467.1 GCA_029939895.1 Desulfobacterales bacterium | reverse complement strand
GCCCAAATCCAATTGAAATTATTCGATTTTTAACGGGACACTACTGAGTCTGTATATGTCACAAAATAAGTCATAATAGAAAAAATTTTTTTATAATAAATTTTGCAGTTTTTTTAATATGGCTCCTGGGATTTCAATCTGAATGCCAGAAAATTGCTCAAATCAAAGCCCTTGAGTAAGTGAAACCTTGACAACAGCAGTCAAAACATATTAAACTATTCATTCAATCAATATCATAATATATTAGTTGTCTCAACTGCATTTTTTTTTGATAATTATTTGCAAATTTATGGGTTTGCGCCATGCTGAATAATATATCAAAAAAGCGCACACGTTGACTCTGGATGGCGTAGTGAAGCTGAGAAGCCGAGAATCTGCGAAACGGAGAACCTGATAATGCAGCAGAAAAAATTCATAATGATGCACCTTATGATCCTGTTGTTTTTGTTTCAACATGCATCTGCCGGGACAATCACAATGGGTTTTTTTCAACACAAGCCCCACCAGTACGTCAACAAACAGGGTGAGGTTAAAGGCGCTACAGTTACATACTTTGAACAAATCGCTGCAAAAATGGGCTACAAAGTTAAGTGGGGTGGCCCCCTGCCCTTTACCCGCCTGCTTTCATATATAAAAAACACCAACGCCCTTGACGGCTCTCCACACCTGATAAAATTACCAGAATTAGAAGCAATTTATTATTATGCTGACATGCATTTCCATAATGCCCAATCAATTCTTGTAGTAAAGAATAGCAACAGGCTACGCAAAATTACTTCCATTGAGCAAATAAAAGGATATCGCATCTGGTATCTGGATACAAATTCGCCATCAAGGTTTATTAAAGAAAATGATTCAAAAATTGACATGATGCTCAATACTCCTAATAATAAGATGTGGAACCAGGCCATCAATTGCCTGATCCATGACAGGGTTGACGCAGTACACGACTTGAATGAATTCAGTGTTCCCCTTGTTGCACAGGAGATGGGCTATGGAAAACATATTAAAACTTTATTCCTGCCAGAACCGCCCCAGCCTGTTTATGTCGGGTTCTCAAAGAGATCCAAACAGGGCAGGCAGCTTTTAAAGAAGTACAACAAGGCACAGGCAGAATGGAAATTTGACAATAAGGATTACGAACAATTACTCCAGAATTTGAAGGCACCGGAAGCCAAGGGAAAATAAATTATATTTTAAACTTTTTTCAAACAGGGAGCCAAAAATGAAAGTACGAATTTTTTCAGATTATATCTGACCCTTTTGCTGGATCGGCAAGGGCCTTGTCGACGAGTTAAAGGATGAGTTCAGCATTGAGGAAGAGTGGGTGGCCTATGAGCTGGCACCGACAACACCGCCTGAGGGCAGGCTGCTGACGGACAAATTCCAGCCCAGCGAGATTGCTGGCATGTTTGCGCACCTGCGCCAGCGGGGAACTCGCTATGGCATGGTTTTTAACGATGCAGAGCGGGCCTCCAATTCCCGGCTGTCCCTTTTGGCTGGCGAGTTTGCAAAGGATGCCGGGCGGTATGATCAATTCCATGAAAATGTTTTTAAAGCATTTTTCACGGATTTAAAAGACATAGGCCAGATTGATGAATTGCTCGAAATCGCAGCCAACTCCGGGCTTGATGCAGAAGAGCTAAGGCAGGCACTGGCCGAAAACCGCCATCAGGAACGCCTTGATACTGCAAAAGCCGAAGCAGGGAGGCTTGGCATAAACGCAATTCCAGCTTTTCTTTTTGAAAACGATCAGGTCATATCAGGAGCATTACCCCCGGAAGTCTTTCGCAACACCATAAAGGAAATCCACGACGGAACCTTTACCAAACCGCTGATGTAGAAAGATTGCAGCACCTGTGCCGAAAAAAAAGTGCCGTAATGTAAAATTACGGCACTTCAAAATATCTGTCATAACAAAGCTTACAATCCGGCTACCATCTGACACTGACACCTGTAACGGTTCGTTCCTCGTCTTCAATAAACTGGAGCCGTTTGATTTTTTTGAGAAGAAGTTTTGGGCGGATTTCTTTTTCCGTGTAGATATTTGCCTGTGCATCGTAAATCTCATCAACCACGGGGAGCTTTACATTAAACTCGGAAGTGTCGTAATAAATCTGCTTTGATGCCAGTTCATAAACCACCCTGGAATCGCCGGGCATCTTTGCTTCCTTGAATGCCAGCAATCTTTTTTTACCCATGGAAGACTCTTCAAACTGCATATACAATATGCCTTCACGCTCTTCCTTATAGACTCCTGCCGTGTATTGGGGCATTATAATGCGGAAAGTTTTTTTGGTTTTTTCAATGGAAAGCGTGTCATCTTCATCTGCATAATTCTCCCCTGGAATTTCTTCCTCACGATACAGAACGATTTCTTCGCTTAAGTAAAACTGAATTTTTGAGATATTGTGGGTCAGTTTTGTTTTATAGGATTTGGTAAAATAGGTCAGTTCCTTTGGTGAAACATCGCCCAGAATATGCCGGGAGCAGCCTGAAACCAGTAAACAGCTCAAGATTACCAAAACCACCAGAAGCGAAAACTTTACTGAGAACTTGATCGAAAATGATGCACCATTTGTTTTCATTACAATAACCCCTTTTTTGATTTTTCCCCTTAATAACTCATTTTTTAAAAAAAATCAAGGAGTAGTAAAAATTTCAGCTTTGTACAGCCAACTTTTCCTCAACAACTTAAATTTTTAATGGAAGTTACTGTCAGGTACTGCTGCTCCTCTTTGCTCTTTTATTATTAATCACGACTGCCACTACCGTAATAATGTCAAAGGCCAGCAGCACAACAAGTGAGTTTATCAAAACCGGCACAGCACCTAATTCAGCCACATCAATAAAGGGATATGGATAATGCCCGGTAAATGAGCCCCTTGTGATGGTATACGCAAAATAGGCCGCCGGAAAAATCAGGGCCTTCCAGAAGATATTCCAGCCGTACCTCTCCTTCCCGGTTGTAAGAATCCAGTACAGGAGGTACAGGGCCGGGGAGATATAGTGGAGTATTATGTCTGCCACAAGGACAAAACCCTCCGGGTTCCAGACATTGCGGAGCATAATAAAATATACAGAGCCGGTTATCAGGATATAAACCAGGACGCATGACCGCATTAGCTGGGACGGGAGTTTTTCATCGTGAACAGATGATGCAAAAACAAAGGCGACAA
>JAOZSB010000466.1 GCA_029939895.1 Desulfobacterales bacterium | reverse complement strand
AAACCGGACAGTTTATTTGCTCCAAAACCGGACAAAACTATTTGTTGCTAACAATATTTTTAAAAATATTTGCATTTAGTCGGTTGAATTTGAGGTAGTAGTGGGGAAATTCAGGTTTTAACCTATTGAATCGCGTGGAGATTGGAAGCAGGACGGGCCGAAGGAGCTTTCCCCCGGCCCGTGTGCTCAGCATTACTATTTTCTTTCGCACGCCTGAAAATTATATTTGAGCGATGCCTTTGTCCTTTTCATGCAATCCCAGGATTTCACCCCCATGGATAACAGTTTCTGCATAAACAGCCTGGGAGAAAAGAATACAAAACATAAAAAACAGGAATCCTTGACTCATGGCAATCTCCCTTGTTGAATAACTGTTAAGGGTTTTGATCAGATATTATCCATCTTCATCTGGTTTATCAATTACACAAACAGGATCTGGTTCAGATAAAATGATACGCACATCGGCAACGGTTGCGCCACTTCCTTCATCATGAATAAGCAGGGGATTGATATCAAGCTCCCGGATCTCAGGATTGTCAAGAACAAGGTCAGAAAGGCATACAATCAATTTTTGCAGTGCTTCAACGTCAGCCTTTGCTTTGCCCCTGAAGCCGTTAAGCATGGGAAAAACCTTTACATTTCTTACCATCTTTATGGCATTGTTTCTGCCAACAGGCGCAATTCTGAAAACAACATCCTTGAAGATTTCAACAAAAATTCCACCCATCCCGAACATGATAAGTGGGCCAAAGACAGGATACCTGTTCATGCCCAGGATAACTTCCTGCCCTGGCATTGCCAGTTTTTGTACAAGGACCCCATCAATTACTGCATCAGAGTTATATTCCTTTACGCTGGAAACTATTTGAGTAAAAGCTGCTCTTACTTCCTCTGGATTTTTCAGGCCGACCTTTACACCTCCTGAATCGGACTTATGAATAATCTGAGGGGATACAATCTTCATAACAACAGGATAACCAATGCTCTCAGCCGTTGAGACAGCCTCTTCTTCATTTTCGGCAAGTACAGTGGGCAGTGTGTTAAAGCCATAACTTTTTAAAACATCAAGACCTTCCATCTCTCCAAGGTACATTTGTTTTTTGTTAAAACAATCTGTAATGATTTTTCGGGCATTTTCCTTGTCATGTTTAAATTCGTATTGCGCAAGGGTTTGCCTGTTGAGCCACTGGGAATGCTTGTATAAAATTCCAAGTGCTTTTGCAGCATTTTCAGGAAAGCGATATGTGGGGATGTGATTATTCTGGAGAAGTTGAACCCCCGATGAAACGTCAAAAATTCCCATGAAATTGCACACGATAGGCTTGTTTGTGCTTTTTGCGATTTTTACAACAGCTTCGGCTGTTCCAAGTGCATCTGTCATTGATTGAGGGGTAAGAATAACAAGTGCGCCATCGACATTCTCATCCTTAATTACAGCCGAAAGCGCATTCTCGTAGCGGTCATGGGTTGCATCACCAATAACATCAACGGGGTTATGGATGTTGGCTGTGGAAGGTAGATGGCTTCGAAGTGCATCAACCGTATCGCTGTTTAGTTTTGCAAGTTTAAGCCCTGCCAGTTCAGTCATATCAGTGGCAACTATTCCTGGCCCGCCGGCATTTGTGATAATTGCTACACGGTTATTGGAAAGGGTTTTTTTCTGAACAAATACCTCGGCATAGTCAAAAAGTTCATTAACAGTATCAATCCTTATAATACCGGCTTCATCAAAAATTGCATCATACACAGCATCACTGCCTGCCATGGCTCC
This sequence comes from Desulfobacterales bacterium, assembly GCA_029939895.1. Lineage (GTDB taxonomy): Bacteria > Desulfobacterota > Desulfobacteria > Desulfobacterales > JAOZSB01 > JAOZSB01. Next base: position 1,432 of record JAOZSB010000466.1, on the reverse strand, counting down.
TGTATGTGAAGATGCCGCAACCGCGCCAGCAGTGGTTTTCCCTGATTTAATAACAAGGACAGGTGTTGGTTTTTCTCCAGAAGTAATTTTTTTAACTTCATCAATAAATGGCTGACCGCACACCCTGAGTTCTTCCATATAAATTATGATTACATCGGTATCAGGATCTTTGTGGTAATATTTTAAAAGGTCAAATTCATCAACATCAGCCTTGTTGCCAATGGATATAAACTTTGAAAAACCAAATCCTCTATCGGCTGCAAAATCAAGAACCGCCGTGCAGAGTGCTCCGCTTTGAGAAATAAAAGACAGGTTACCTTTTTCCGGCATACGTGCAGAAAAACTTGCATTTAGTCGTACTGCAGGGTGGGGGTTAATAACTCCAAGGCAATTCGGGCCGACTAAACGAATTCCAGCCTCCCTGCACATGTTTGTTATTTTGTTTTCCAGCGCAAGACCCTCTTCACCAACTTCGCGAAATCCAGCAGAAACAATAACAATGCCCTTAATACCCTTTTCCCTGCATTCCTCCACAGCCTTTAATGCTGCATGCGGAGGCAGTATAATCAGCGCAAGGTCAATATCATCTTCAATATCAAGAACGCTGGGCAACGCCTTGATGCATTGAATAGAATTAACTTTGGGGTTTACGGGATAAAGCGTACCTTTATAGCCTCCCTTGAGAATATTTTCAAAAATATCATGGCCAACTTTTCCGGGAGTTGATGACGCACCCACAACTGCAACCGATTTTGGTGAAAAGATAACATCCAAGTTTTGCATAATTTACCTCTGCTTTTTTTGTTTAAAAACTTACTGCCTGTATATAATTGTGAAAGGGACAGGCTTTTGATGCCTGTCTGGTTTATAAATTTATAAGATACAATATTGCTTATTGTTTTGCAAATTTTTTTGCGTTTTTACAAATTCACAAATTTAGCTGAAGCTGTTCACATGTTCAAATTAATAAGGCATGAAGCCTGGCAAGAGGGCAGTAATAAAGGTACTGAAACATCCACTGAAGAATTTTCAAAATAATGCCTTTTGTAATCTATATCAAATTAGAATTTAAATATTTTGCAATACCCTGCATAACATGCAATGATGATTTGTGTTTTTGCTTTGCATCATCAATTTATATGATGGATATATTTGCATTAACAGGACAATCAGGGCCAGGGTTATGCATTAACTGCAAGCCTGTTACTGTACAGCTTTTATGGTGGTTTATCAAAAAATAATGAGCAGAAACCTGATTGACAATTAATTACGTATCTGTTAATTATAATTCAAATAAAATAGATTTTTATCAGTGCTTCAAAGGGGAAGTTGCACGCTTTCAAAAAAAAAACTTCATCATTATGCATGGAATGGGTTTGATCACATTATTTTGTGAATGCCCAGTAAGTATAGTTATGCTATTTTTTTTTAT
>JAOZSB010000465.1 GCA_029939895.1 Desulfobacterales bacterium | reverse complement strand
AATTTCAATAACGAATGGGTTGAAGATTAGTAATTTATTAAGCGTTTTCTCTATAACAAAATTTGCCGACTGGTAAAAACAAGAATGATGAATCATTGTTGCTTTTTTTTTTAAATTTGTTAACCCGACTTCTTATACATGGGAAATTGCACAATCAACGATTTCCCCTTATATTACTTGCGATTTCTGGTACAACTTTTTATTAAATCCTTTATGTCAAAACGGTACCTCACAAATGCAGATACAACAAAAATGCATATTTTTAATATTTTCAAACATTTTTATATTTATAATCAAAAAATTTTTTAGCATTGACAGCTATACCACCTTCATAAATAGCTGTTGAACTACTCCTGGAGTATATTGCCATGTTAAATCACTCATCCTGTGAAGATTTAGAAAAAAAAATTCAAAAGCTTGAGCAAATTGAATTTGAGAGCCAGCAGGAGAAGAAGAGGAACTCTCTGGGCATAAAAATCCTGCATATAATCAATGGGTCAGAGGAATGGAGTGATTGTATTGAGCAGGTTTTAAGCGAGATTAAGCAGTTGACTGATTTTGATGCAGTAGCCATCCGCCTGCATGAAGGTGAAGACTTTCCATATTATGTCACCCAGGGATTTCCCGAGGATTTTGTAGAGGCTGAAAGGTTCCTGTGCTCCCGTGACAAAAAGGGTAATATCATCCGGGACGCAAAGGGCGATCCTTATGTTGAGTGTATGTGCGGCAATGTCATTTGTGGACGCACCAACCCGGATATGTCGTTTTTCACCGAATGCGGCAGCTTTTGGAGCAACCATACCAGCAAACTTCTTGCTGAAACCTCCGATGAAGATCGCCAGACAAGAACCCGCAACCGCTGCAACAGTGAAGGGTATGAGTCAGTTGCATTATTTCCCTTGAGGGTTGGCGATGAAATACTTGGCCTGCTGCAAATAAACGACATGAGAACCAACCAGTTTACCGAACATTCAGTTAAATTTTTTGAGGATATTGGAATACATATCGGGCTGGCCTTTTCCAGGAAACAGATAAAGGATGCTTTGCACAAAAGTCATGCTGAACTTGAAACAAAGGTCGAAGAACGAACCTTAGAGCTGATAAATACCAACAGGGCTTTGTTTAACGAAGTAGCCGTTCGTAAAAAGGCCCAGGAGTCATTGCAGGAGAGCGAAGAAAAATACAGGGAACTGTATGAATGCATGAGGGAGGGATTTGGAGTTTCAGATCTAAATGCCAGGATAATTGAAGTAAACAGGGCCTTTGCAGATATTGTTGGATATTCAGAAGAAGAACTTTATGAGTTATCATACTCAGACATAACACCAAAAAAATGGCATTCAATAGAAGAACATATAATCAGGGAACAGGTGTTTAAAAGAGGTTTTTCTGATCTTTATGTAAAAGAATATTTAAGAAAGGACGGCTCGGCAGTACCTGTAGAATTAAGGGCCACTCTTATTACAGATGATGCTGGAACCCCAACGGGTGTCTGGGTTATTGTGAGAGATATTTCTGAGCACAAAAAGTCAGAAGAAGCATTAAAACAGAGTGAAAAGAAGTATAAGGATCTTTATAACAATGCCAATGACATGCTTGTTTCAATTGATGCACAAACTGGCGTTATTACTGATTGCAATGAAACCCTGGCTGCAAGACTGGGTTATGCTCAACATGAAGTTATCAGCCGATCTGTTTTTGATATGTATGCCCCTGGCAGTGCCGAATATGTAAAGAAAAAAATATTTCCATTATTTTTTGAAACCGGGACAATAAAAGATGTTGAACTGCAACTCCTGCACAAAAACGGCAGCCTGGTTGATGTGAATCTTAATGCATCTGCTGTTCGGAATGAAAAGGGAGATATTGTTTTCAGCAGCTCGACATGGCGCGATATTACCGAAACAAAACTTTTGCAGGAAAGGCTGTATCGATCTGAACGACTGGCTACCGTCGGTATGCTTGCCACCTCTGTGGCCCACGAAATAAATTCGCCCCTCCAGGGTATTACATCCCTGCTGGGCCTTATGAAAAGCTCCTACAGCAATGACACAGAACTGATAGATGAAATTTCTTTGCTTGAGGATGGTTATAGAAGAGTAAAAGACACTGTCAAGAGCCTGCTTGACCTGAATCGTCCTGAAAAGGAACAACATCAGCCAGCCAATATTAATGATATAATTGTTGAGACCCTCTCCCTGATTCGGGTTTTATTGAAAAAAAGCAAAATTGATGTGGAATTAAACCTGTCACCGGACATCCCTTCTATTATGGCATCACCCCAGCAGTTGAGTCATGTTTTTTTAAATCTTTTTAATAACGCGATTGAATCAATAGTCGACAGTGGCAGGCCAGGAGACATGGTTGATAATTCTAAAATCCAGATTGATACAAAGGTACAAAAAAAGAATCTAATAATAAAAATTTCTGATACTGGTTCTGGAATTATTGAAAATGATATGGGGATTATTTTTGATCCTTATTACACCAGGAAAAAGACAATGGGTATTGGCGTGGGCCTTTTCATATGCCACGGAATCATAGAAGAGCATAATGGACACATTGAAGCAGAAAACCTGCCCGATGGCGGGGCTGTTTTTACAATCACTGTACCAATAGAATAATATCTCAAATTAAGAGGTAAAAATTATGTATAAATTCAAAATACTTCTGGTGGATGACGACCAGTTTGTTCTCAGAACCATTGCAAAGTTTCTTGAGGGAAATAATTATGATGTAACAACAGCAGGTAATGGTGAAGCAGCTATTGAACTTCTAAAAACCTCTGCTTTCGAGTTGATGATAACCGACCTGGTCATGGGATCGATGGATGGAATAGAGTTGATAAAGGAGTGTAAAAAGCTGAATCCCGAAGTTATGAGCATTGTTTTGACAGGACACGGGAACATGGGTTCTGCAATTGATGCCCTGAGATTAAATGCCGATGACTACATACTCAAACCAACCGAGAATGAAGAACTGAGCTTTAGAATCAATAGTTGCCTGGAAAAGCTTGAGCTGAGAAGAAAAATTAAAACCTATGAAAACATATTGCCCATATGCTGTGTGTGTAAAAATATCCGGGATGATACCGGAAAAGAGCATGGTGAAGGCTCATGGGTGACCATTGACAAATATTTACGGAAAAAAGCAGGGATATTTACTTCTCATACATATTGCACTGAATGCATTGAAGCAGAACGCCATTT
>JAOZSB010000464.1 GCA_029939895.1 Desulfobacterales bacterium | reverse complement strand
ATTTTACCCATCAATTCAGCAATAAAAAGGGGGCCAAGGTTTGAGTAACATTTACTGCAAAAAGGATTCAACACTAACCGATAATGAAAAGGCCGTATTCAACGCACATCTTGCACGGGAAGGACTGTCCGGTAATGTATGGGATGTATTTGAAGAATGGGTAAAGCTGTCTACTTCCAAAGTTAACTTCTTTTATGTAAAGGTTTTTAATAAGGACGAGTTAATTGGCATGGGGCTTTTTCTAAAGATAAAACCCTTTGACCTGCGAACCTCCAATGTAAAATTTCGTAAAAACCCGATCATAAACAAAGTGTTTTCTATCATTTCAATCCTTGGCAATACATGCGTCTGCATATCCTTCCGCAATTTAATTACTTCAAATCTTACACGCCCGTTTTTCTTTTGCAAACCAGATCTGGAAGCAGAAATCATGAAGGCTATACTTACTTATTTAAAGAACGATAAGGAAGCAGACATGGTTTCAATTGTTGATACTTCAGTAAACCAGCCCCATTATCAAAATGCTGGTTTTGATATATTCCCATCCTCGTCAGAAGCATTTTTTGATGCTGAAAAATACTCTGACATCTCCGAGTACCTTAATGAACATCGAAGCCTGAAAAAAAATCTAAAAAGAAAGCAGAATGAAATTATAACCCAGGTATACAAGGGGGCTGTTTCAAAAAGCGATCTGGAACAAATTAAGGAATGCTTATTAACATCAATTGATGAAAGCCGTGTTAACACACCCTCGCAAAAATTTTTTGAAGATAATATTTTTGACACGCAAGTTTATAATTCAGATAAATACGTTCACATTTTTATCCGGGTAGATAATAAGATTGTTGGATTCCATACCTATCATGTTTCCGGCTCAAACATGGGGGGTGTACTTGGGGGATTCATACGCAACCGCAGCAGAAAAGCCTTTGCCTATGAAAGGGTAATCGTGGCATCCCTTGACTATGCAATTAAAAACAAGTTGAAATATGTGCAGTATTCCCTTGTTGATAATTTTACAAAACTCCGCCTTGTGGACTCCCTTGAACCCTGCGGATTATATTTTTATGCTCGAAATCCAATAAACAGAAAAGCATTCAAATATATGTTTAAATCCAGTGATATGTATGCGCTCTATTTACTGGAACAGCAAGGCCTGGCAAAATAAATTACCTGGACCTTCTCGTCTTTTTCACTTCATAGAGAGCCTCGTCAGCCTTTTTCAGAAGCAATGCAGAGTTAATCTTGCTCTCACCGTTTTTATCGTTATCTGATTCATCCTTTTTAAAATCATCTTCAAGGTCATCCATTGATGCAACACCGCAACTCAGACGGACAAAAAGCTCCAGGTTTTCACCTTCTTCTTCAATAACAAGAGGATTTTCATTAAAGTAGGATTCAACCCTTTCCATAAGACCGGCAGCATGTGCCTTATCGGTTTCAGGAAGTATAACAACAAACTCATCCCCGGCAAACCTTGCGATTATATCGATATTACGGCTGATATGAGTCAGCCCGTTTGCTGTATGCTTTAGAAACTCATCCCCAAAGTCGTGTCCGTATTTATCATTGATTTCCTTGAAGTAGTCCAGGTCTATGAAGGCCACGGAAAGGGGTATGGTATACCTTTTTGCCCTTGCGAACTCCCTGTCAAGGACAGCCTCCATCACGCGCCTGTTCAAAAGACCAGTCAAAGGATCATGGTATGCAAGAAACTTTAATTTTTCATGTGCAAACACGTTGGACAGGCACAAAGAGACTTTAACGCCAAGTTGTTCCAGCAAAGAAGTATCCCTTCCAGGCGAAAAACGGTCTGAATCATTATCAGCCTGGTTCAGGCTGCCAATAATCTTTGAGTTTAGAATAATTGGTGTTACAGCAAGTGAGCCAAAGGAGAACTCCCGTTTTCCGGGCAAAAGCCTGTAAAAGGGTTTTAAGTTCTCATTTGTAAGCACAGGCTTGCTCAAATCCCCAACAAGCTTTGAAAATGTTTCACGGTCAATGAGATTCATCGAATCCTTTAATTTTTTAGACTCAGCCAGGGGCCGAACAAGATCAAGGATCTCGGTATCATCAATTATAGTGAACCATACCTCTGGCACACCAAACTTTGAACGAATTTCTTCAAGCAGAACCTCAAAAAGTCCCTTAAAGTCAAGTATGGACAGGATCTTAGTTTCAACTTCAAAAAATTTCCGAGCCTTTGTCGCATTTTCTGTCAGTCGTTTCAGGATCGCATCCATATCGTTTAGGTCCATATAAACTCCCAATAAACTAAGAATAATCGATGTGCCTGAATGAAAACTGCCTTCACACTCAATCCCATCAAAGGAAAAAAAACTCCCAATTAACTTAATAGTAACATCGAAGCCGATTGCTTAGTCTATACCGAAGGTCTGGTTATGAAATAAGCAAAAAAACTCCCTATTAATTATTTGCCCGATCAATCGTTATTTTCTTAAGCCGAGAAGTCCTGTTTATGATTCTGAATTATAAATAATTGACAATTAATTATAAACCAGTTTTAAAAGGGTCTATAATCGAAAAAAATATTAAGGTCAAGCTGATTTCGAGCTTTATTCAAATCATTATTTTGTGTAGTTGCGTACAGGAGTTTTATATCAACTTTATAAATGAACAATCAGCAAAGTTTTTTTTTTAAGTTTTGTGGTTGCCAAATATCAAAAGAGGAAATTTCATTGTTATTGTCGTATTTTTTATCGTTTTTTTTGTTCTTTTTTCTTCTTTTGTTTTTTTTCTTTGTGTTTATATTTTTTTTCTTCGTGAACAGGACCAGGGGGTGCAGGCCCAAGGTTAATATAGTGGGACATAATTTTCCCAAACTCCTTCCCGGAATCAGTGGCTAATTTTTCCGGGGCTACACCCATAACAGGCAAAGTTTTCCCTTGCGTTGCAGCACTTGACAGCATCTTTCCCAATGCAACAAGCTGAAATTGCTGAATATTTATTTTTAGAAACATAACGCCCCCCTTTTGTTTAAATAATATCGCAAGATATAAGCCAAAAAAAATAACGCAATGCGTTATTCATGATTGACAAATCAATAATCATATCTTAAGTTGTGTTGAATCATAGTTTATATTGGGTAAAAAAAGTACTTGAATAGTTTTGATATTCCAACGGGAAAAATATACAAAATTTCAGTAGTGTCCCGTTAAAAATCGAATAATTTCAATTGGATTTGGGCAC
>JAOZSB010000115.1 GCA_029939895.1 Desulfobacterales bacterium | reverse complement strand
AAACACAGCACCATCAGCCAGTCATCATATTCATCAAAATTGAAATCCTTAATTATATAATTAGTTGTTTTTACAAGGGTGACATACTCACCATCAACAACATTGCTGGTTTTTTCATCAGGCACAGGTACCTTGTAAACTTCCTGAGAATTGTCTGACAGGTTTGCATTCATGGATTCTGACTTCGAATATTGCCTTGTGCAACTGCTGAATGGCAAAAAAATCGAAAACAGCAATAGTACTGATGCAAGCATTTTTAGCTTTGTTGTTCTTCGAAATATTTTTTCATTTGCCTTGGAATTTAACATCTTTTTTCCCAAAAAAAGCTATTGCCAGATCTTCCTGCTGCATATTTTACCTGAATGCATATTTTGCCTGAATGCATATATTGAGGTTAAATAATAAGTGAATATATTGAAAAAAAAATAATTTCAACATATTTTCACAAAGTGCCTGTCAAATTCTTGAATGAATTATATTTAGTGATTTTTAATCATGGCATCTGTCTTAAAAAAATATTTTTAGCCTCACAATGGTATTTTCACTGCATTTATTGTAAAACTCCAGACTGGAGCGATTTCATTACACTATAAAACTGATTTTTTTGTTTTTATGGCATTTCAAGCAATTCCACTACAATAAATCAGCCTGAATGCTGGTATAATCTTCATCTAAATAATTATAATTTAAAAAAAATATATCCATAATAATCTAATTATGTTAATACGTATTACGATTAAATTTTGTTAACATTTTTTGCTGCATACAGCAATATTACCAGTATGTGCAAACTCTTTTAGTCGAGTACTAAAAAGGCATGAGATTACAATAACAACACCCATGAAGTAAAAATCATTTTGGCGGGATACTTTATGAAACTGTCCAGGACAATCTCACTACTATTTGCCGTCATGCTTATGATGTCGTGCGCTCAGCAAAACACCAGCAAAGAGCCGCCAGTTGCCAGGGATGGAATAATAGATTTGCGGGGCTGGGACTTCATAAAGGACGGCCCTGTCAAGCTTGATGGTGATTGGGAGTTTTACTGGAAACAACTTCTTGCTGAAAAAGATTTTGCCGAAGAAAACCTGCCTGAACAATCTGGTTATATCAAAATTCCCGGCATCTGGAATAATCATAAACTTAATAATGAAAAACTCGGTGCTGACGGGTATGCCACATTCAAACTGACTATTCTGATGGACAAGCCTGGTAAATTCAAGCCAACTTTGATGCTGGGCCATATTGGTTCTGCCTATAAACTTTTTATAAACGGAAAAACAATTTCCCAAAATGGCCGGGTTGCAACTTTCCATGACAATGAACTGCCGTCATGCCGCCCCATTTCAGTCTCTATTTATGAAGACTCTTTAAAATGGTCTTTACTGTTACAGGTTTCCAATTATCATCATCTTCGTTCCTGGCACTCTATTAAACTGGGTGATGATTTTCATATTAGAAGTATGGAAAAGTGTCAGTTGCGGGTGGACTGGTTTCTTTTTGGCAGCATCTTGATTATGGGGTTCTATCATTTTACCTTATATGCATTAAGAAGAAATGATCTTTCGCTGCTGTGGTTTGGAATTTTCTGCTTACTTCTTGCTCTTAGGACACTGGCAACACGCGGGAATTACCTTTACTGGATTATCCCTGAAAACTATTCATGGATTGCCCTGAAAATTGAATACCTGACATTTTTTTCTGCTATTCCTGTTTTCCTGCTTTTTATGCAAAGCCTTTTTCCAAAGGAGTTTTCAAGCAAGCTCTTGAAGGTTGTGTGCGTAATCGGATCTATTGTATCCCTGCTGGTAATTTTCATGCCTGCCAGAATTTATGCCAATCTCCTTACTTTTTATCATATTTTTACCATTTCATGCTGCATTTACTGCCTTTACGTTCTGAGCTTAACATTAAAAAACCGACGAGAAGGAAGTGTAATGATCTTGATCGGTTTTATTATTTTATTTTTTACTACTGCAAATGATATTCTTTATGCCCGGCTTATCATCAAAACAGCAGACATCAGTTCCATTGGATTTATACTGTTTTTGTTCTGCCAGTCTGTGGTTTTATCCATCCGGTCTTCAAAGGCATTTGTTCAGATAGAGGCATTATCCAATGACCTTGCAGCCAATAACGCCAGACTGCTTGAGCTTGATAAAATCAAAGATGAAATTCTTGCCAATACTTCCCATGAATTGAGAACACCCCTAAACGGCATTATCGGGCTTACAGAATCCTTAATTGACGGTATTTTTGGCAACCTGCCCGATGCTGTAAAAGGGAACCTGGAAATGATAATTTCCAGTGGAAAACGCTTAACCAGCCTGATTAACGGCATCCTTGATTTTTCCAAACTTAAAAGCAGTGAAATTAACCTGCGATTCCAGGTCGTGGATAGTTGCGAGATAGCCGATGAGGTGCTGAAACTTTCCACGCCCCTGATGTCGGGCAAGCCAGTTGTGATGGAAAATGAACTACTCCCAGAAACCCCTCTTGTTGAGGCTGACGACAGCAGGCTCCAGCAGGTTTTGTTCAACCTTGTGGGCAATGCTATCAAGTTTACTGAAAAAGGAAGCATAACCCTCAGTGCACAACACAACGATAAAACAGTCACGATTTCTGTTACAGATACTGGAATTGGAATCCCGGAAAACAAGCATGAATCCATATTTAACTCCTTTGAGCAGGCTGATGGCTCTATTGAACGCGAATTTGCCGGCACTGGCCTTGGCCTTGCAATCTCAAAAAGCCTGATAGAGCTTCATGGAGGAAGTATCTGGGTCGAGTCGGAACAGGGACTTGGTTCCACTTTCAGTTTTACTTTAAGGGTTGCTCCACAACAGGTAAAAACCAAAAAAGCAAAAAACCGGGAAGTGTTAAAATCAGTTGTAGTAGACACCCTGATAAGGCGTACAACAGAGCGCAGAGTTAAAGAGGTGCCTCCACCAGGCGGCATAGAACGGCGGATAACACTCAAGGATCGCAGAGAAATAATGCCGGCTTTTGATTTTAAAGGAATTTCAGCACTTGTTGTTGATGATGAGCCAATAAATCTCCATGTAATCAATAACACTTTATCCTTAACTGGTATCAATGTTGAGATGACAAATTCCGGGATGAACGCAATTGAAAGATTAAAAGCCCGGAAACCAGACATCATACTGATGGACATAATGATGCCCAATATGAACGGGTTCGAGGCAACCCAGAAAATCCGGGAAATATATAAGAAGGAAGAACTGCCCATTATATTTTTAACCGCCAAAAATCAGGTCAGCGATCTGGTGGATGCTTTTTCCGCCGGCGGCAACGACTACATAGCAAAACCGATTTCCAAAAACGAACTGATTGCAAGAGTTAACTTCCACATTGGACTTACAAGATCCAGAAACCAGGTGACGCATCTGCTCGAAGTTACCAAGGACATGGCTAAGTCTGACAATATCATTTCAGCGTGTGTTGCTGCACATTCGCACCTGTTTTCACTCGGAGGAGAATCAAAATTCAAGAAGGCCGACATATATATACCACAGCACAGCAGCGAATCCTTTACAGGCTACACCATCTGGATTGATGGTGGCTCCGTGGAGGTTGTGATCCCCTATAATGCACCACCTGCTGTTGTTGCCCTGATAAAATCGGTTGATAAATTCAGAAGAGATAAAAACCGTATTTTTGTGCCAATAAAAACCAGCTCTCAAATACTTGCTGTAATCATGGTTGAACTTGATTCTGATGACACGCAGTTTAGTGATACTTTTTTTGAAATCATGGAAGGATTATACCGCTCCCTGTCCCTTACAATAGAAACCATTGAGTTGCAGGATAACCGTAAACTGGCAGGAATAGGCTCCATGGCAGCAGCAATTGTTCATGACCTTAGAAACTCCATTGGCGTGGTTATAGGATATGCCGAAGCAGCAGCCGATAAGAATTGCGATATAATGTTGCAGCAGGGCTACCTTGATATTATAACCAAAGAAGCAAATCGCATGTCTGATATGGCCCATGAAGTACTGGAATTTTCCACGGGCGTTTTAGTTCTTAATAGAACAAAAATCGAATCAAAAGAATACTCAGAAGACCTTGACAAGGCCCTTGCACCTATTTTTGAAAAAAAGCAGATCGCTTTCAAACAGGATGTACAATACAGGGGCATGCTTAATATTGATGCAGAACGAATCAGAAGAGTAGTACTTAACATTGCATCAAATGCCGCAGATGCCATGTTTGTTGCAGGTACAAGTGATGCTCTTTTTACACTTACCATTACAAAAGAAGAAGACTATGTAGTATTTTCAGCAAAGGACAATGGTCCCGGCATCCCCAAAAAAATATAGGCCACTTTGTTTGAACCCTTTGTAACCCACGGCAAGAGCCACGGCACAGGCCTTGGCATGGCAATTGTAAAGAAAATTATAACATCCCATGAAGGTGAAATCTGGTTTGATACTGACTCTGAAAAGGGAACAGAATTTTTCATTAAACTGCCCATGATTGATAACTCAGCATCGGAGTCCCTGGACACACTTGAAGAGCCATCACAAGACAATAAAAACGTTACACCCCTTAACATACTCCTGGTTGAAGACAACCCAGACAACCAGGTGCTGTTTCAATTCAACCTGAAAAAAACGCCCCATTATATAGACTTTGCTGACAACGGCCTTATTGGCGTGGAGAAGTTCAAGGCCAACAGTTATGATATTGTTTTTATGGACAAGGAAATGCCGGTAATGAACGGGTTTGAAGCAGCACAGGTAATCAGGAAGTGGGAAACAGATAATAACAAAAAGCATATTCCAATTGTTGCCCTGACTGCCCATACCGGCATAGACACAAAACAGCAATGCATGGAAATAGGATGCTCCGGCATACTGACAAAACCGTTTAAGAAGGAAGAACTTTTAAACGTGCTTAACTCTTACACACTGCTTGTTTAAAATTCAAGGCAGCACAGTAAAAGTCAACATACATTGCCCAGGTTCCGACAACCGGATATAACTTCTTTGTAAAACCCCCTGCCCTTTCATCAACTTAATCCATTATGTGAGCAGTTAGCAGCTTTTCCATCTGTCCCAGGCCAGTGGAGAAAAAATGATCTGCATCTTCGATTATTTCGAGCTTTGTATTAGCGTTCCAATTCGGGACAAGCTCCCTTATCAGCGTTGGCGGGGCAAACTCATCCCTGGCTCCGCTGACTACAAACTTGAGATTGGGCATCGAGTCAATCTCTGAAAAATCCATGAAGGCTGCCGGGGGTGATACAAAAACAATATCACCCTGGACGCTGGTATCAAGGGCATAGTGCGCAACAACCCATGTTCCAAAGGAGTAGCCTGCAAAATCTACAATTTCCAGACCATTGGACAAAAGAAATTCCATGGCTGCTGCAAGGTCGTCCTGCTCTGCATCACCGTTATCATGGGAACCACCGCTTCTGCCGACTCCCCGAAAATTAAACCGCAGGGTTGAAAAACCCGCTGCCCCGTAAACTCTTGCTATTGAATCGACTACATTATTATGCATATTCCCGCCGTACAAAGGGTGCGGATGCGTCACCACAACGCCCTTGTTATTTTCGCCCTTATTGAAAAGCCCTTCGAGCTTTATGCCGTCGCAATCGAAAAAAACACTCTCCTCCATTTTGATCACCTTTCCTGAATATTTTTTAATTGTCGGGATACTTGTAAAAAACAACTAAATCGTCTTTCAATAGTTATCATTAAAATCGATATTTATCAAATTTTGTTTGCCAAATATCCTGTTATATGTGCTATAGTATATAATTGAATTAAAATATATAAATTATAATTTTATAAAAATTTGTTCCTTGAAATACTCATGAGTATTTTAAATGAGTTGTTTTTTTGTATGCTATAGCCTTGTCAGGTATGTCTTCAGGAGAACCAGGCTTAACTTGCAAAAACCATTTATGACAAAAAGCTTTTAATTAATATTTACCCAGGAAGTTCAGTGATACTGTAACGATTAAACCCAAAAGCAATATTGAAATTCTTTTTGCAAAACTGTTTGCAATAAAAATCTTGGAAATATTATGGTGTTTAAACATATAATAAAACAACTTGCCTTTTTTATAATTTTTCTTTTTTTGCCGGTCATATCCATATCCTCACAATACGATTCAATCCCCCTTGAAAATCGAGGCAGCCCTTTACTGAAGAACTACAGTTACCGCGACTACCAGGGTCATAACCAGGTTTGGTCAATAGCCCAGGACAAAAGCGGTATCATGTATTTCGGCAATACCTATTTTGGCGTACTGACTTACGACGGCAGCCGCTGGGTAACCATTCCAACGGTGAATAACTCGACTGCCCGCTCACTATGTGCCGATGAAAACGGAACTATTTTTGTGGGGAGTGTTGGCGAAATTGGATTTATTAAAATTACTAATGGCGAAGAAAAATATATTTCCTTAAAACACAACATCCCTTTTGAGCATCAGCAGTTTAAAGATGTTTATGATACCAAAATTAATGATCATGGTGTCTACTTCAGGTCTAAAAAGGCTGTTTTCCGCTGGCATCAAAACAAAATGACGGTCATTTTGCCGGAAACCCAATTTGTACACAGGCTGCAAAAAGTACGTGAAAAATTATATGTGGTCCAGGAAAAAATCGGACTCATGGAGCTGGTCGAAGATCGGCTCATTCAAGTCCCTGACGGTGACATCTTTGCCAATGCGACTGTGACTGTTATGCTGCCGACACAAAAGGATCAGATGCTGCTGGTTTCTCCAGACCTGGGTATGTTTATCTTTGACGGCAAATCAATCCTCCCCTTTGGCTCAGATGTTAATAATTTCTTGACAGATAACTGGGTATATTGTGGAGCCGTTACAGCAGACGGTTTATTCGCTCTTGGCACATATAAGGGCGTTGTCTTTCTGGATTCAAAGGGAAATCTCGTTAATTTGCTGGATAAAACATCTGGCTTAATGGACACAGATACTCTTTTTGTCTTCAAGGATTATGAGAATGATCTATGGCTGGGCTTAGATAATGGAATCGCACGGATTACCCTGCCCGGCCCCTTTAGATTATATGGAGAAGAATCCGGTATCATCGGTACTGTCAGAGATATTGCAAAACACAAAGACAAGATGTACGTTGGTACTGCAATGGCTCTTTTCAAGGAAGCTCCGCCTACCCCTGAAAACAGAAAAATTTTTAAAATGATCTCAACTAAAAATACTGATTACAAAAGCCTGCTTTCTACCAGGGACGGTCTCATGGTGAGTGCATATGATACAATTTTTGTAATAAGGGAAACAGGTCGAGAAGTACTGGCAGAAAACCTGCCAACGATTACCGACATGATAAAATCGAGGAAACATTCAGATCGTGTTTATGCTTCAACCGAAAAAGGAATAATTATCTTCAGCCATAAAAATGGGCAATGGAAAAATAAAGGATTTATTAAAGGCCTGAAAACGTCGGTATTAATGTTAATCGAAGATGACAAGGGAGATCTGTGGACAGGCAGTGAAGTCACAGGTATCAGGCATATTCATTTTACCGGAGACATTACTAAAAAGCCTGAAATCAAAGTATTTGACAAAAAAACTGGTTTGCCAGACGGGCTGATCAGGGTTGGACTGGTTAAAGGAAAGGTTCGCGCTTCAACCCAGAAAGGACTGTATGCCTATAGTAACAACACCGGGCGCTTTGAAACAGATGCAACCTTTGGGCTTCAGTTTTCCGATCCTTCAACTATACTTAGAGATGCGCCTGTAGAAGATCCACAGGGCAATGTTCTGATTCGTCATGGACTCATGCAGAAGGTGGCCATAGCAACTCCCGGTTCCGGGGGAACATGGGAACTCAATGACAAGACATTTCGCCCGCTGGAGGGATACAATTTTGAATCTGACATCTATATTGAAAATAACGATATTTACTGGCTTGGCAGCCCGGAAGGCTTAACACGCTATGACTCAAAAATAACCTTTAATAATTCTGCCGGCTTTACTGCAATAATCCGCAGGATAATAAATAATGGCCAGATTATTTTTGGACAGGGAGTATCCAAAAACAAACCAGACCAGGCATCGGAAGCCTCTATAAGTCATAATTCTCAGATTGATTATATTATTGATTATGAGAATAATAATCTCCGCTTTGAATATGGGGCACCGAGCTTTGAAAAAGAAGCAGATATTCAATACCAGGTATGGCTGGAGGGATATTTTGACAAGCCGTCAGACTGGACAGGGCAGAGCTTTATTGATTATACAAACCTGCCTGAGGGTAACTACTGCTTTCATGTAAGGGCAAAAAACATTTATGACACTAAAAGCAAATTAGAAACCTTCCATTTTAAGATCCTGTCTCCCTGGTTTCGCACATGGTGGGCATACACTCTGTATCTGGTTACACTGATTTTATCTTTTTATTGTGCGCTCCAGCTTCAAGCCAGACGAATGAAAAGAAAAGCATTTGAAGAGCAGGAAGAACAACGCCGTTTGACAAAGCAGCTTGAAAAACAGGTTGATGAGCGTACCATAGAGTTATCCGAATCCCTGTTAAAAGTCGAAGAGGCCAAGGAAGAGATTATGAAAAGCATCAGGTATGCAAAAATGATCCAGATGTCGATGCTTCCTTCCTTTAATAGTTTCAAAGCCATTGTCCCTGATAGTTTTTATATATGGTTACCCAGAAATATTGTCGGTGGCGATATTATTTTTGCGGATTATATAAATTCCGGCATAGTCACAGCACTTGTCGATTGCACAGGACATGGCATTCCTGGTGCATTTATGGCTATGATCGCTTCTTCGGGATTAAGAAAAATTGTCTCTGATGAAGGGTGTAGTGATCCCGGAGAAATTCTAAAAAGGTTAAACTCTTTTGTAAAAAAATCACTCCAGCAAGATAGCAAATCAGCAGAGTCAGATGATGGCATGGATGTTGCCATTTGTTTTTTTAATAAAAAAGAACAGACAGTCACTTTTGCTGGTGCAAAACAACCGATTTTTTATATTGATGATGGTGAGCTGAAGGTTATAAACGGTGACAGGCAAAGCATAGGTTACAAAAAATCAAACCTTGATTTCAATTTTACAAACCATGTAATTCGCCTGAAAGATGAGATGTGCTTTTATTTGACCTCAGATGGGTTTATTGATCAGCTCGGCGGAGAAAAAAACCGCATGTATGGCAAGAAAAGATTAAAAAAACTCCTCCTTGAAATCTTCCGGGAACCCTTTGATAAGCAGCAGAAAAAGCTGATGAGTGCTTTTGAAAAGCACAGGGGGAACAATGAAAGACAGGACGATATAACCCTGATGGGAAGTCGCCTGACACGCTATAATCAGACAGTGATTTTAGTTGCTGATATAACATTTACTGATTTGCCCTTAGATAATAAAGCTCAAATACTTGAAGCATACTTAAAAAATATAACCCCGGATGTCATCAATAACAATGGACTTGTCAAGACCGTAAATGATGGTTCCATCATGATACTTTTTAAAAATGATCCAGATGCTGCTGTTACTGTTTCCATGATGATGCAGGAAAGATTAAGGAAGTTTCAGGCCAGCAACATGGAAGAAGTAAATAGCATAACTAATATCGGCTTTGGAATTTATACCTGCACCCTTTCTGTCAGTTCATTTGAAGAGCTTGAAACAATAGATGAAGATGTCATTGCCAATGAAGTAAGTATATCAACTCAACTTTCAGCTTTAAACAAAACTTTTGGCACATCAGCATTAATTTGTGATACCAGTTTTAGCAAACTGACAAATATCTTTAACTACAATCACCGTTTTGTTGGAAAGATTATAGTAAAGGAAGAAAGGGAAACAATTTCTGTATTTGAGATTTTTGATGCTGATCAAAAAGATACAATAGAAAAAAAACAGAATAATTTAGAAAATTATGATAAGGGTATTTTTTATTATAATTCCAAAAACTTTGAACAGGCAATCGTGTATTTTCAGATGGTTCTTGATTCTCATCCACAGGATATGGTAGCAGCTATGTACATGGAGCGTTCACAATACTTCCAGCAAAATGAATCCCCTCCTGACTGGGAATTTATTGAGGTACTGGAGTATTAACCAGACACGGCATTGTAATTAGGGTTCAGCCTGAGTATTGATAAATTGTTTTTACAAAAAACAAGGAGTGATAGCAAAATGCTGTCAACAATAAAATCAAAGTGCTTCATAATACCTGTAACCCTGATGATGTTATTATTATCGTTTTCATCGGGAAACGCCCTTGAGATACCCATGCGTCATTTTACTTCCGATGACGGGCTGGCCCAAAATGATGTGTGGATAACCCACCAGGATCACAAGGGCTATCTGTGGTTTGGCACCTATTCTGGTGTCAGCCGGTTTGATGGAAATAATTTTGTTACCTATGACGAAAAAAATAACGGGCTGGGCGGCAATATTGTAAAAACAATCACCAGTGACGCTCAAAACAATCTCTGGCTTGGCTATAACGGCGGACTTGCACGCCTTGACGGTAAACGTTTCAAAAATTACACCCCAAAGGACGGTCTAGTGTCCGGCGATGTTCTTGAATTATGGGCATCTGCTACAAATGAAATATGGGTTGCCACCTACCAGGGCATCAGTTGTTTTGCAGAGGGCAAATTTACAAATTATTCTTTGGAGGGCAATGAGTTATTCGGTGAAAACTACTCACTTATTACTGGCACACCAGAGGGTGAGATATTTGTTGCTGTCAGCCAGGGGGTTTTATTCAAAAAAAGAAATCAGAAGAAATTCAAACTGCTTCCAAGCATAGACTTTCAAGTCGTTGCTGTCAAGTATAGCAACCTTGACAATATCTTGTACCTTGCAGCTAAGGACAAATTGTTCAGCCTCAGGGACGGTGTCCTGAAATTGGTTGCACAATCGCCCCTTGAAGGTAAACTGATAAATATGTCGATTGGAAGCAACAATACAATCTGGCTGCATTCAGAAACCGAAGTATGGAAAAAAACACAAACAGGTGATGAGGTTTTTTCAAGTACTTCTCTACAGGAACCTTCTCTTACATCACTTTTTGAAGATCGTGAAGGAAACCTCTGGCTGTCACGATGGGGCGGCACGTCAATGCTTATCAATGCGAAGATTAAAAATATTTCCAACATTCCCTCCGCCAAAATTGTAACATTTCTCCAAAAAGATTCAAAGGGTAACATATGGGTCAGCGGGGAAAGCGGGCTGGCAAAACTTGATAACACCGGGAAGGCTTTACTGCATATTCAATCTTCCTATTCAAATTTTTTCATGCTCGATAAGGACAGGATTTTCTCAGGATCAGACGATGGAATAAAAATTCATAACACCTCGGGTAAACTTCTACAGGAACTTCCAGGGGTGTTCTATTGCGCCCTGAAGGATTCCAGGGGGCAGGTATGGATAGGCGGTGAAAAGGGCCTGTATACATTCTCCAGCAGCGGCCTGGAAAAGAAAATGGATTCAACATCGGGCCTGGGAACCAACACAGTATGGAAAGTGTTTGAAGACAAAACCGGTATCCTCTGGATAGGCACAGAAAATGGGCTTACCCGTTTACACAATGGAGAGCCTCAATATTTCGGAAGTAAAGAAGGGCTTTCGCATAATTCAATATGGGACATAATGGAGCATCCAGCCTGGGGCCTGCTGGTGGGAACTCAAAGTGGAATCAGCATATGGAAAGATGGAAAATTTGAAACCTTTCCTCACTTGAAGGATATTCCGATTTTTTTACTTTCAGTTGATCACATGGATCGCCTCTGGGTCGGCACCGCAGGTGGAGTTTACAGGATAGACAAACAAAAAAGCATAGACCTGTTTTTAGATAAATCAAGGGGACTGCCAGCCAACTTCACATACAGCAACAGTGTCATCATGGGCGATAAAAACATCTACTGCGGTACATACAAAGGCATCTCCAAAATCGCACTGAATATTAAAACAGATAAAACAGTAGAACCCCTGCTTGATGTGAACGGGCTTAAAATCAACCAGAAGCAAAACAGCATTTCATATTTAAAGACTCCACTTCAATACTTTGAGAATAATTTTACTTTTAACTTTAATGCAATCTACATGTACCTGCCCGG
>JAOZSB010000463.1 GCA_029939895.1 Desulfobacterales bacterium | reverse complement strand
ATATAGGTTATATCCGTCAAGGTCAGGCTGTCTTCCTTTAACAGGATTTTGCTTCGTTCAAGTTTCTTTTTAATTATAAACTGGTGAGGGGTGACGTTGGTTGACGACTTAAAACGCTTGATAAAACTAAACTTGCTTATTCCCAGCTCATTTGCCAGGTTGTCGATTTTAAACTTTTCAGTCACGTTCTTATCAATATAGTAAAGTGCCTTTTCAAGCTCCTTGCTGGTAAAGCCGCTTACATTTTTAACCAGCATGTCAGCCTGTTCCTTTGAGTAGTTTTTAATAAAATGAAACGCCAGAATGGAAATAATGTTCTCTATGAAAAATTTACCATTTTGATTGCCAGCCTGAACCTCCGAAAGAAGCAGCCTGAAGATATGTTCCAGGTTCGGGTCCTTGATGTGGTAGGTTTCAACAAAGGAGTAATCACCCGGCATGGTTGCTGCTGCTGAAATCAATTTTTCAGGCTCGATCAGCACAAGTATAAACTCGTAGGAATCGGCTGTATACCGTGAAAACGGTATATTGGCAGGATTGAAAAAAATCTGATTCGGCTCCATCACCACATCCTCGGCACTATCGCCGGAACCCAGCTTCCATGCAATATCATGGTCGCTTACATTCATCAGAAAAGCATGAAAGGGCGCAACAAGATCTGTCGTCCTGAATCCGGACATCGTACCATATCGCACAATTACTCCCTCAATGTTTAAATCGTAGCTTGATGCTTTAATGTTCATATTATCTGAAACTGAAAACGGACAGCTCCCATCAGTGTCTATTATATTGCTATCTGCCATGTTGCGCTCCTCTCTTAAAAAAAACCCGGCTTTGTATCACTGGCTTAAATATATTAAAAAAATGATTTGCAGGCCCATCACATTCATTACTGCACAGCCTGTAAAAAAAAATTATCCATCATTGATGATAATAATCCTTTTGTGCAAAAAATATTGCAAAATATTGAAAAATATATTGTATAAAAAATATATAAAGGAAGCAATTAAATAGTTGAGTGGCAGTATTTCCGGGCAGTAAATGCCTGTGGCGTGTGGTTCTGGTTCTTGAAGCCTGCATAAAAATAATAACCCGAAACCATGGAAAGGGTTTCGGGTTATATTGTGAAAAAAAAATGTCAAAAAATCTATTTGGCAGCATCCCTTGCCTGTGTCAGCCAGCCATTCCATTTTTCTTTATTATTGTCTATCCATTCTGTTACATGTCCTTCAATGGCTTTTTTCGATTTTTCACCTGCATTCATCTTGGTGTTCTGCTCATTGATGTCATTAAGTGGCAACGTGAAAATCTCGAAAAATTTTCTTGCTGCTGGATTTGCATTCATAAACTTTTTATTAGCAACGATTTGAATGTCAGAAACTACAAAACCAAGTTTCGCAGGATCTGTAACAGTGCCTTCAACACCGGTAACTGTCATTCTTTCAACAGCAGGCTTCTGGGATTCCTTTGGTATAATCTGGGGGACATTGATCCACATAACGTCTTTGCCTGGTTTCAGTTTAAAAATTGTCCAGTTTGGTGCCCATGTGTAGAAAAATACAGGTTCTCCACTGTTGAATTTACCCAAAGCAGCGGCCATGCCTGCCTCGTATGCGGCTTTTACAGGATTTATATGATCTTTAAGGTCATAAACATCCATGTGGTGAGCGATTACATTTTCACAGCCCCAGCCTGGAGGACATGCTGTCAGGTCGGCTTTGCCGTCACGATTCGAGTCAAAAGCCTTTTTTACTTCTGGCCTTTTGAAATCGTCAAGTGATTTGATATTGAATTTTTCCACATCCCTTTTTGAAACAAGGTATCCCTGAAGACCGCCAGCCTTTGCTACATAACCAATAACTTCGGCTTTTTCATCAAAGTCTTTTGGAAGCTGGCTGGTATGATTCGGGAACCAACCGTTTGTCCAATAATCAAGATCGCCCAAAGTCAGGGATTTATAAAATAGCGGATTTGCAAGTTCTTTTGGAAATTTGACATCGTATCCAAGCTCTGTGAGGCCTCTGCGTACTAGTGCTTCTTGAAAGTAACCTGTGTTCCATGTTGCACGGGCAGGTTTTACAGTTACGCCTTTACCGGGTGTTAGTGTTGCACTTGTTTCTCCACCAGTTTCTTCTTCGACCGGGGCTGAGTCACAGCCTGAAAGACCGCTGCATGCGAAAGCAATTACGACAAATAAGACCATCAATAACTTTTTCATTGAAAACATTGTTTCTCCTTTTAGTGTTAAACAGTAAAAAATTCGGATATTATTAAGGTGAACCAGTTTCAAAATATTTAATTGGATATAGGGGGACCCTTTTTAAAATAAGTTGCAACTGGTTCAAATGACAATACAAAAAAAATCA
Organism: Desulfobacterales bacterium; assembly: GCA_029939895.1. GTDB lineage: Bacteria > Desulfobacterota > Desulfobacteria > Desulfobacterales > JAOZSB01 > JAOZSB01. The sequence goes on along the minus strand of JAOZSB010000463.1, from coordinate 846 downwards.
AACAGATTTATCGCTTGCCATTGATTGGGTTACCCTGTCAAGCACCATGGCCATGAGAACAATGCTTAATCCGCCAACTACGGCACGTCCAATGTCAAGTGTGTTTAAACCAAGGACAACAGGCTCACCAAGTCCACCGGCACCGATCAGGGCAGCTATAACAACCATGGAAAGAGCCATCATCAATGTCTGGTTCAGCCCCGCAAGTATGGTCGGCATTGCAAGGGGAACCTGCACTTTTCTCAGTACCTGCCAGTTAGTTGCACCAAATGCCTGGGCAGCTTCCACAAGCTCAGGATGAACCTGTCTGATTCCGAGACTTGTAAGGCGGATAATGGGTGGCATGGAAAATATGATCGTTGCAAGTACGCCAGCAACGTTGCCCACGGAAAAAAGCATTACAATGGGAACCAGGTAAACAAAAGCAGGGGTGGTCTGCATTGCGTCAAGCATGGGGCGAAGCCCTGCCTCAAACCTGTCGCTGCGTCCTGCGGCAATTCCCAGCGGAATGCCGACTATGGCACAGAAAAAAACTGCCGAGATAACCATTGCAAGTGTTGTCATGGTTTCACTCCACAGGCCAAGCAATCCTATAAAGACCATGGAAAGAACACAAAATATTGAAAGTTTAATTCCTGAAAACTTCCACGCCATAAGTCCAAAGGCTATTATGACAACAATCGGATTAAGCCAGTTCAGGCCAATGTCGAATCCCGTGAGGGTCATATCAACGGGCCATTTGATTGCCTGGAAAACAAATCTGTAATTATTAACAAGCCATTCTACGAACTGTGAGACCCAACCTTCTAAGGGTATTACTGCTTCTTCAAACATAATATTTCTCCA
>JAOZSB010000012.1 GCA_029939895.1 Desulfobacterales bacterium | reverse complement strand
TTAAAAAACCTGCAATTTATTAAAACGCATACCTGGACTTTGTTTTAGTCTTCTCTTTTCAAAACCTCTAACAGGTGATAACCAAAATCGGTTTTTACGGGCCCGTGAACCTTGCCGACTTCTTCGTTAAAAACTACTGCATCGAATTCTGCAACCATTTCTCCTGGCCTGAATATTCCCAGATCGCCGCCCTTGGCACCTGAGGGGCATGAAGAATGATTTTTTGCTAAATCTGCAAAGTTTTCGCCGTTTTCGATTTTTGTTTTCAGTTCAATACATTCTTCTTCTGTTTTCACAAGTATGTGTCTTGCTTTTGCCTTAGCCATTTTTTCCTCCAAATGAAATTTACAGCATCTTTATGAAACCTTTTTCACAAAGATCTGTAATGAAATTAGTAATATCTTCCAATATGTTTTTGCCTGAAGCGTCAAACACAAGGTCAGCTTCATCAGCAATCTGTCCTAATGTTTTTTTGCCGTCAATAAATCCATATACTATCATCCCGATAGTATCAAGACCAAAAATCGTATCACCATCAGGGTCAAAAAGAATTGCACTGTCATCAAATTCTTCACGATAGACGGTTGCTGCATTGATTGATGGTATTGATTCGCTGTTCATTTGTTATATGCCCTGCAACCGGGGACCTTAAGTTTATTTGTTTAAAAACGCCTGATGCCGACAGTTCTAACGAATTGCGGCTTGTCATCTTCTTCATCATCTGAATCATCCCGGAGCTTACCCGATTCAAGTTCAGGCAGAAAGGTTATAATTCCGGCCATGAACCAGAACGGCTCCATTATTCGTACGATAATGAAAGTATTTGACCCGATTGAATGAATCAGCAACCCGGTAAAACCGGCAAGAAAACCGCCAATAATCCCCTTGTAATAATTTGTCTGAACAAGCATCAGGTTAACAACTGCCATCTTGTAGATGGAAAAAATCAGATAGAGAAAAGCAGCAAGGCCTACCAGCCCTGTTTCAACAAGTATTTTCGGGAGCTGGGCATCAATAAACCCATAGCCCGTAACACCATGTCCCATAATAGGATGTTTTGTCCATGCTTTAAAAGCTTCTTTCTGATCCATTATCCTGGCAGATGCAGAGGTGTCGATGTTAAGACCACCTACATTGAGCTGTCCTTCCTCCTCTGCCTGGGTGAAAGTGAACAGAATTCGTTCCTTCACCTCCTTTGGCAGGAACAAAGGACTTATAAGGAGACCAACCACAACTAAACCCACTGCCAGGGGTTTTTTATTCGTAGTTAACGCAAGAATAAATGATGCTGCAACAGCAGCAGCATAGGATGATCGGGACTGGGTGTATAAAAATGTCGGCAAAATTGCCAGGCCCAGAATAACAAGGGCTATTTGCGCCTTTCTGTCCTCCACCTTCAGCAGAATGCCCACAGCTATTGCTCCGATAAACATGAGGTATCCGCCAAAAGTATTCGGCTCCCCTTCTTCTCCTTCAAAGGGTGCGCTGATTCTTTCTCCGCCGGGGATCTGTGCAATTCCAACAAGGGATGCTATGAAGCATGTGCCAAACATGAAGATAATAAATCTCTGGATCTGGTCCTTATTATCAGCATGGTTAACCATCATGAAGTAAACGATAAAGTATTCAATATACTTGAGGCAGAAGAAAAACCCGGATTTGATGCTGACCCTGCCTGCCATGATTCCAAAGCCGGTGGAAAGTATGAATGCGCATATATACAGTGCAATAGCACGGTTGATAGGAGTACGCATAAAAAGCCCAGCTTCCTTGACTACTGCATTTCTCGCAAAATAACTAAAAACGATGATAGCAAGAAGAAAGTCATCCACACGCAGGGTTACACCCCTGCCCAGGGTTCCTGCGGATGCAGTATCCCCCATCATTATTTCCGGGGAAAGGAGCATGGAAAGAATAAGAATATATAGACCGACCTGTGCGTTGATAAAAATTGCAATAAAGATTGTTATGCCGGCAACCGCAATCAGCATAAAATTAAAGGAGTACTGCGTGGTCATTATTGCTGTGCCAATTGCCAGCAAAAAAAGTATGGGAATATAAAGGAGTCTCACGGCTTATTGCTTTCCCTTATTCTCGTATTTAATATGATTTAACTGTATGAATCTGTCCGCCTTTATTCCAGGCCAAGCACCCGCGCAATATCCCGGTAAAATATTCCCAGAGCCATAAAACTCATGGCCAGGAGCATTGCAGCGATTCTGAACTTCTTTTTTGAGGGGCGAATTGATTTCTTTACTTTCTGGGTTATATCGCCAACTGCCTTCTTGCCTTTTCCTGGGCTGCCTTTCTTGGGAATATCATAATAGTACTGGGTGTGGTACTTAAAGTAATCCGGCCCGGTTTCCGGTTTGATGTTATTTAGTATAACGCCTACAACGTTTGCGTTTACGTTGTCCAGGGATGCCTTGGCTCTTTTCAGAACTCCTCTTGCGATCAATCCGACCTTATAGACCATGATTACGCCATCGGCATTTGGTGCGACTTCCGATGGGTCTGTTACAGGAAGTACAGGAGGCGTATCAATGAAAATTATGTCGTAATCATCACGGATTTCCTTTAAAAAATCTCTGAATTTTTTTGAATTCAAAATTTCAGAAGGGTTGGGAGGGTTGGCCCCGCTTGTTACAATGTTCATGTTGTCAAGGCCCGGTGTTCTAAGGATGTCCTCTATCTCAAAGTCTCCAAGCATTACGTCTGTGATGGAGCAGATAATCTCTTTCCAGTGATAACTGCCAAGAACGTAATCGGTAAGGCCCGGTTCTTTATTAAGCCCAAACATGGCGTGAACCCTGGGTTTTCTAAGGTCACATTCAACAAGAAGCACCCGCTGGCCTGCCTGTGCCATACTCAGTGCAAGGTTAACTATGCTGAATGTCTTTCCTTCCTGAACAAAAGAACTGGTAACAAGATATACTTTTCCCTTTGTTTCTACGCTTATAAACTTGAGGTTGGTTCTTAAGGATCTAAATGCCTCAGCAGCAAGGGATCTTGGTTCAAAGTGGGTGATAAGGTGTCTTCCACGGCCTCCCTTTTCAACTTTACCCACCTGGCTTTTTTCCCTGTCCTCAATCTCAAGCTGGGGGATAACGCCAATAACCGGGACTTTAAGCAGGCCTTCAATATCTTCAATTGTTCCTATGGAAGTATCAAGTGTTTCTGAAATAAAAGCAAAAACAACACCAAGTATAAGCCCCATTATGATACCGGTAAATACAATGAGGATTTTTGAGGGTACGTTAATCGGGAAAGAAGGAACAACCGCCGGACGTACAACCGATACTTCCTGAACCTTGCCTGATTCCTGGATCAGAACTTCCTGGTGTTTGGTCTTCAGCTCGGCAAAGAGCGTTTCCTGGAGGTTTAATTCCCTTTCCAGCCTGTTAAGTTGCAGTGTCCGTTCCGGGACGTTGCCGGTATCCTCTTTCAACTTCATATATTTTTTCTTGAGAACATTCTCCTTGCTGATGAGATTGTCATACATTGATTTAAGTTCACGATTTGTCTCAAGAATTACTGCATTTATTTTATCGTTTATCTCCAGCACCAGTGGATGCTGTTGTGTGAATTCAAAAAGAAGGGTCTGCCGCTGGAGCGTTAGCTCCCTAAGCTTGGCGTTAAACCCCTGTATAGGTGAATTGGCAAAATCAGGAAGAAAAATCTTTTCAGAGCCTCCGCTTTTCTTGCCCTTATCTTCCATCATCTTAATCTGAAGGCCAATTTCATCCTTGAGTCTTGCGGTCTGTTGATATTCCTCCTCGATGTTTATCAGCCTGTTCAGAGAATTGACTGCCTGCATGTCAAGATTTACAAGTGAGTAGTTTTCCTTGAAGGACTGAAGATTTTCTTCAGCCTCCCTGAGCTTGGCTTCGGTGAGTCCAAGCTGGGCTTCAAGAAACGCTCTCATTTCAAAGACCTGCTTATTTTTTTGCTGTACGTTGTGATTTTTGTAAGTCACTGCAAGGGCATTGGCAACTGCGGCGGCTTCCTCTGCACTTGTGGATATGACACGAATATTTAAAACGTTTGTCCCTGGCTGCTGAATTGCAGCAACTATGGATTTGAGCCTTTGGAGAACAGCCAGAGAAGATTGGGATGTCTGGGCATCATCCATTGTAAGGTCCTTTGGCAGCCAGCCAAGCACCTGGGCGGTTTTAAGAATCACAGGAAAACTGGTTAAAATAAAGGCATGGGTAGTTATTTTTTCAGACTGGGCATAGAAGCCGCCCCCCATAACATTTGCCATGTTTGAGGTGCGCTCTATTTTAATGGCAGAGCTTGTCTGGTATAGCGGGATAGGCTCCTTGAGCTTTGCAAACCCGTAACTGAATATACTGACAAGAACGACCATGAGAATAACAAAATACTTCCTCTTTTGAAGTATTCGCCAATATTCTCTTAAGTCTACATCATACTGGGCCATTTTTTAGCTGAACTCCTTATTTACAACCATCAAAAAACATATATTTTCAAAAAACCTGAAATTTCAGATTGTTTCGAGCTGAATTTATTTGCCCCCGTTGTCCGGGTCTAAAAACCACTGCCACCTGATTATTATTTCAATTCGCTGCCCAATGGATCATTTGCAGTATCGTCAACAGAGATAATGCCGGCTTTGATCCGTGCCGGAGTAGAGAGTATGTTGATAAGCGGGCCAACCTTCTGGAGGAAGCTGTTAACATCGCCCATAAAGCTTCTGGGTACATACACAAGGTCTCCATTTACAAGCCCGATGTTCTGGGTCTGATCCCCATCGGTCAGCAGCCTCTTCAGATCCACATTAAGTACCTGCGGCCTGGTTGGATCTCCCCTCACAATCCTTGTATACTGGGGTTTGGCAAAAAGCGTGTATCCGCCTGCCTGGGAAATGGCATCAAACATCATCAACTGGGTGTCCTTGAATGGATAGACACCAGGTTTTGCAATCTGCCCAAAAATATAAACCCTGTTCCTCTGGGGTGAAAGCGTGGGCAGGAAGATAAAATCATCATCATCAAGAACCATATCCTGGCTGGTGTCTCCCTGCATGGCCTTATACAGGTTCAGGTTAAAGGACTGGCCGTTTGCCCGCCTCACCCTTACATCTCTCATGTTTGCTTTTACTGTCGGCCCTCCAGCCTTTGCCAGTTTTTCCAAAATAGAGGTTTTGCCATCAAGTTCGTATTTTCCAGGGCCGGATTTAAAGTTCGGGTTGATTAACACTTCCCCTGAAAAACGGACATACTTGCTTCTGAACTGCTTCACTATTACATCGAGTTTTGGATATTTAATATATTTTTTTAGAAGCTCGGTAAGCTTATCGTCAAGCTGGGTGGTTGTCATCTTGGAAATTTTGAGATCCTCAACAAATCCAAAGGAGATTTTTCCATCGGCCCGTACTATTATGTCTTCTTTTTCGCCCGTTGTTCCCTTCCAGAGAGTAACGGTCAAAGTATCGCCAGGCCCGATTTTATATTCAGGAAGCCCGGCTTCATTGGTTACAAAAACATTGTTTTCTTTTATATTGCCGTAGTTGTAGCTTTCGCTTTCAATGGACAGATTTGCAATGTCCTTGGCAAGTGTTGTGATTTTTGCGGTTCCTTCTTTGCCGAGCCATACCTTGATGCCTTCACCAAAGCTGGCTGCACAAATATCTGTCAGTCCGTCCTTGTCAAGGTCGGTTAAGATAATTTCATAGTATGTGCCTGAATCCGGCAGGGGCCCATCGAACTTGTCCCACCTTAAAATAGCATGGCCCACCAGGCTGGTTGTCCGTTTCCACACGCCAATGCCTTCCCCGATCAGGGAGCTGCCAATAAGATCCTTTCTGCCGTCACCGTCAATATCAATGGCCATGACCTTCCAGAAAGATTTTTTGTATTCAGGGTGCTGCTGGGGAGCAAATCCCCCATTGCCGTTACCGTGGTATATCTGGATTCCACTCTTGTGGGAGCCTGCCAGTATATCCATGAACCCGTCACCGTTAAGATCATCAATGCTGAGTCCGAAAAAATCGCCCTTTGCAATTGGTTTGCTGGCTGCCCAGTCGCCTGCGCCATCACCAAACCACACCTTGAGAAAACCAAAGGTTCCCCAGCCAGCTCCTACAATATCGAGCTTTCCATCTGAGTTCACATCGGCTGTTATTACGTCCATGAATTTGCCGGTTATTGTCGGGCCGCTCTCAAGGGGCCATCTTCCCTTGCCATCCCCCAGCCAGACCTGAACGCCGCCTTGAAGGTCAGATGTAGAATTGGCAGCTAATATGTCAAGATGTCCGTCATTGTTGACATCAGCTACCTCAAGACCTTCGTAATTGTTAACTTCTATTGGATTTAGGCCCACCTTCCACTTATGATCCGGGTTGTTCATCCATACCATAACACCAGAGGCATCACGCTGAATAGACAGGGCAATGTCCTTGAGGCCGTTTTCATCAAAATCACCAACCGCAACCGCCCTTACATCACCCTGGACAGCCAGATACTGGGGATTGGAAAGAACGCCTGTGCCGTCGCCGTACCATATGACGACCGTACCCGGACTTGACGCACCACCGACCACATCAAGGTTTCCATCGTTGTCCAGGTCTTCAATGCACAGCCCCCTGAATTGACCAGAAGTCATCAGCCCGCCTTCCTGGCTCCATTTTGGGGCTTCTGTTCTGTGCCTCCTGTCGCTCCAGTCTGCGCAGCCCGATAACAGGGCCGACATAAAAACAAATACGCAAAAAAACCTTGCGCACAATCCTGAAAAGGAAATGCGGGTATTCATGTTATAAATCATTTTTTTATCGTAGATCCTCAATTGCTTCGCTCACTATTTTACTGCCGACATTCTTTGTCCCGTTCATTAATCCAATCAACAAACTCCTGTCGCAGATGTTGTTAATCCTGAGGGGAATTCCCTGAGAATACTCAAAGATGGCGTAGATCGCCTCTTTTGTGAAGATTCCCCTGGTTGCTCCTGCACTTTTGAGACGGAAAAGGATGTATCGCATGGTATTCTGAATATCGAGGGGGTCGAGGTGGTATTTAATGCCGATTCTTTCTTTCAGGGGCTGAAGTCCTGAGATTGTCTTTAAAAGCGGTGGCTGCCCGATAAGTACAAGGGTTATCAGAAACTGATCATCAGACTGCATATTCAAAAGCATTCGCAGTTCATCAAGTGTTCCTGAATCAACTATAACATGGGCTTCGTCAAAGGCCAGGACTGTGCTTATGTTTTGTTCGTAGTTTTGCAACAGCCTGTTGTTAAGCTGGCCCAGCAGGACTGTCTTGGAATCGCTTTCTGCATCTTCACCAAATTTCATGAGGATAGCTCTGATAAGGTCAAGGGGACCAAGGGCCGGGTTCGAGATCAGCTTGAAATCAAATCTGTCCTTGGTGAGGCGGCTCATGAGTGCTCTTGTGACGGTGGTTTTTCCAGAACCTACGTCTCCCGTCAACATCGCTACGCCTTTTTTGTGCTCAACAGCGTAAAGCAGCCTTATCATGGCTTCATCGTGTTGTGGCGAACGAAAAAAAATACTTTTGTTCGGCACATTTTCAAAGGGTGGTTCCTCAACCCCCCAATAATCAAGATACATGGCAGTCCTTTTGTATAAAAATAGGCTCAATAACAGTGCGGATATTCCCGGCATTGTTATTACAGCCTGTTAATCCCTTCGATTATACTTAAATGGCAATATGATTTTTTAGTTATGTTCCATAAAAAACTTTTTAAGCCTGCTGTAGTTACACTAATATATTCACCGCATTGCACAGACAATATCACCTGAGCGTAAACTAATTAGTAACTTTCTTACATCATATCTGTATTAACTTAATAATATATAATAGAATGCTAATTTAGTCAAATAAATATTTTTACAAATCGTTAAAAATTGCAGACATATGGGAAAAGGCGCAATATGATACCTATTGCTCCTCATTAAGTATCGCCTGCAGATCATCTTCGGCAAAGGAATCAACAATATAGAGAATCGGATTGTCCGGCAGATTTAAAATATGGTCGGAATACATCCTTTTTCCCTGTGAATCGGTTATTATCTGAAGCTTGGGACGCATGGGCAACTCTGGGTTAGTCTCAATAACCCGGCAGATAGCATTGGAATTCAGCTTAACATAACTGTACAGTGGAAAAATCGAGAAAACACTCAGCAAAGCCTTTAAATGACGGCGCTGGAACCTGGTCTTACTCGATTTGATGATCTCCTTTACAGCAGAAAAATGCAGGAACTTCTCCCTGTGCGACCGTGAGCTTATCAGGGCATCATATGTGTCCATTATGCCGATTATCTGGGCGTATTCATGAATTTCTTCGCCCTTGAGGTGCAGTGGATAACCAGACCCGTCAAGCCTTTCGTGTATTTGCCGCGCCACATCAGGAAGAAAGGGGTAAGTTTCTCTAAAGGGAAGAAATAGTTTGTAGGAATAGTCCGGATGCCTTTTCAGCTCCATAAACTCAGCATCGGTCAGCTTTCCATCCTTATTGAGTATATCGTCTGAGATAATCATCATTCCCAGATCCTGAAGAAGTGCAGCAAAGCCCAGTTCTGTCTGTTTTTTTGGAGTATATCCCAGATATTCGCCCATGCGTATGGCAAAGGTGCATACATTCACACAATGTATCACCCTGTCCTCATAGGCCTTATTTTCGCGCATTGATTTTATAAATAAAGGGTCGGTGGTCGGGCCGAGATTGACCAGCTCGTCAATAATTTTGTACCCTCCAGAAATTGAAAATTTTTTTCTTGCCTTGACAGTCAGAAAGAGATCGTTGAGAAAATCTGCGGCTTTACGGAACTGGATCTTTCTTCTCTCCTCAACCCTGTCGTTGCCGTCCATAAACGCTTCCGGCACGCCAGCCTTCTCGCTGTCGGCAATGTCCGAGAAAACATGACGCTTCTCTTCATAGTCCACGGTAGTTTGAAAAGAAACCTTCTCTGCTTTCTTTTTCTGTACAGGCGCATTATTTACAAGGCTGGTGAATTTTACCATGTTTTATTTTTTTTTAAACTGAACCTTTTTTATTATTACTTATCTGCACACCTGGCAATTATAAAAACTAATTGGTTTGATACTACAAAAATACTCGTAAGTCAATGAAAACCGAGTGTTTACTGCAGGAAATGCAATTCTGGATGCAATTTATCGAAATACAGCAAGCCACGCAGCCAGACTTTGACCTGTATAGTTTTTATCGTTCTTTTAAGCCTGCAACTGTAAGAATATTTTACATTAATGCTTTTCAGGCATCAGGCTGCTTTGTCTCCTGTTCTATAAAACGGCTCTATTTATGGCATTGCAGTCAGCTCATTTTTCTAATGGTCATCATCAGGATTTTCGCTTCGACGGTCGTGCTTAGGGTCCTTGTGCCTGTTGATATACCTTCCCCGCCTTTCAAGAATTGATATCAGAATTACAAGGATCGATGCCTGGAGCAAAAGAAGAACAGCGTCGATTATCCTTGCGTTTCGAAGTACGATTGCGCTGATCCCCAAAAGCATACTCAGGCAAAGGATAAAAATTACGCTTTGCCTCTTTCTGCCTAAAATCTGTTCTATCCTGTGATGCAGATGATCCCTGCCGACATAGTCAATCCATTCCCGAACATTTGTCACCTTGCCAAGAAGAATCCTGTCAATGGTGATATAAATCATATCAAAAATAAGTATCCAGAAAACCAGCAAAGGCGACACAAGTGCAACAACCGGACTTGTGTTTGACCACTCACCATAAACAGCCACACTTGCCAGAATAAAGCCGATAACTGTGCTTCCGGCATCACCTAAAAAAATAAGCGCGCTTTGATTTTTTCTAAAATTATAGGGCATGAAGCCCAGGCAGCTTGCTGTCATGGCGACGGATATCCAGCCAATAAATGCCTGCCCGGTCTGGAACGCTACAACCCCCAGAAAAAAGGAGATAACCGCACCAAGCCCCGTTGCCAGGCCATCCATTCCGTCAAAAAAATTCATTGCGTTTGTTATGCCGATTATCCAGAAAGCCGTAAGGCCCGCATTAAAAATAAAGGCCAAAATCCCGAAATTTTCGGGCATTACATTAAGAACTACACCCGATGCTATCACCCCGCCTGAACAGACAATCTGTACCACAAGCTTGAAGCTGGCCGAAATATCAAAAAAATCATCTGCAACACCTGTAAAGAAAAGGATTGCCGATGAAACCAGGATAGCAACAAGCTCAGGGGAATAGATGCCGTTAAGCACTATCCCAAGAATAAAAGCAAGAAATACCGAGGCTCCACCCAGCAAAGGGGTCGCTTCAAGATGAGGTTTTCTTTCGTTTGGTATGTCGAGTATGCCTGTTTTATAGGCAATCCATCCAGCAACCGGTGTAAGGCAGTATGAAAGCAGAAAAGCCACACCAAGAACATACACCCAGCGGAATCCGGCATCTACAAACTGTTCCCGAATGCTTGGCAGAAGCAGGAATGTTATTGACAAAACGCAGCTTAAATATGTGGGCATTTCATTTTTTGTTACAATAAATTTACCTTGCACAACAGCTCCCCTAAAAAAAGCTTAAAATTATCTTTCACGATAATGAATTTGTCTGATTACCTCGGAAGATACAGGACAATTTCTCCATCCTGCTTTGTCTTTGATCTCAGCCGAGACAAACCCTTGAGGCGCAGTATAGCCAGGCTGAAGCATACTCCGCACTTTTCGGGCATAATTTGATGATCTTTTTTGATGTAAAAAATTTGTTATGTTGGCTAAACTGCCAGGTAAAATAGTTTGCTTTAAATAGTTCCTGAATCGCAGGTAACTAAGTTTTTTTTTTTAAGTATCAATAAAAAGTCTTAATGCTACAAAGGCCTCGGCATATTTGACCCGGCCCTGTATGCCCCTGAAATTTGCACTTGAACGGGCAACCTCCACGATTGAAAGGTCCTGTATGTTCGTGCGCATCACCTGGGATTTGTGGGCCTCAAGTGCCTGGATCTTTCTATCAAGGGTCTGAGTTATATCAACATATACCTGGGGGCTGAAATTCTGGGTGGTTGGCCCTTCATAAAAAAGAACGTTCCTGATGTACCGGGTTGCGGACATCGTGGCCTGGGCAAGGTGACGGTGATCCTGGTGCGTGTCTTCGGGGTAATGGCAAAAAATAAAAGCCGGCTGTATATCCCGGAGAACACTTTCTATGGTTGAGATCACTTCCATGTTTACCTCAAGATGAGTATCTCGGTACCCGCCCCAGAAGATTTTCTCAACCCCCATGATCTGCCGGGAGTCTTCCTGCTCACGTTCTCTTGCATCGGAGTCTCCGCCCTCTGCTCCTTTGGTCATGATTAACGAGAAGACGCGGCAGCCCTTGTCTGCATAGTTTATCAAAGCCCCGCCACATCCGATTTCAATATCATCGGGATGTGAACCAATAGCCAAAATATTCATCTTATCCATATTTGCCTCAACAATTTTATTTGTTTTGCCCGAAAATCAGTGCCGGGCTTTCAGGCCCCATATTAAAAACAACATCTAAAACCGAAAGGTGTGATATGAACTCTCCGAAAAGCTGGGGATATTCCGGGTGAACATATTGTTGAAAAATAACCTTGATTCCATTTTTGTCAAAGGTCTCCATGTCCATGTAATTTGCACCGTCAGCCCCCGCAAGGTATGTATCTGCACCCAGGGTACGACAAATATCTATGAGCCTGCCGGTTGGGTCTTCACTCAGATTTTTCAGGTCAGATGCCCTGACGGTTTTTGTGTCTGATATTTCCAATACCTTTATAAAGTATTCGATAATGTGTATGTTCAGATCAGCAAGCGACTCCCACTGCCTTGAAAATGTTTCTTCAAAAAAGCCTGAATGCTCTTTAAAAAAAGGGGCCTTTGCGTAGTTTGTGCGGAGTGCTGCAAAGTGTTTTTTGCCCCACTTGACCTTGTTGTTTATTTTTATGTCCCTGATCTTCTGCCCAAACTCATAAAGAGCCGGAACCGTGAGCCACTGCGCTCCCTGAACATTTTTGATTCTGTTTCTGTTTTGCCATTCATTTTTCTTGTACTGGACATTATCCAGAAAACAAAAGGCATCTGCTCTCCTGATCTTGTCAATATAACCTGACCAGGGCAGGTATTGGGGCTGGTGTATAGCTGCAATCATATTGAAACAGGCTCTTTCTTTTTTATGTGGTTGCCCCTATGGTTTGCCTTTTTCTGCAAAGATGGGATTGGAAACAAGTTTACCATTTGAAAAACCGTTTACATCAATTCTGTAATAGGTTCTGCCCTTGAGCGGAGTCTTGTCGATGAAGCTGAACTCGACAGGAGTCTCTCCCTCAAATGTATGTACGATCTTGCCTTCCTTGATTATGGTTCCCTTTACAAACTGCCCGCTGCCGTCAAAGGATGTTACCCTTCCTTCAACAATAGGGGTTCCCATCATGCGAACCGTTCCGCCGGATATGGCCTGCGCCCCGGACTCAACCTCCTTGACAAAGTACTGATCAAGAGCCAGCCTTGATCCTGTTCCCTTGAGTACGGCATAAGTCCTGCCTTTAGCAAGAGCGTCCATCACGCTTTCGGTGTCCTTGCGTTTTACCATAAAAACAGTCTGGAAAGTATCAATTTCAACCCCGGCCTGTTCTGAGTGAAAATCTGCTCCTGCGATTCCCCATGCTGGCCTTGTGCGGTCGCCCTGGCAGTATTCCAAAAGAACCTTATCCCACTGTCGGCCCGGGTTTGTTGCGGTTATATTGTCACCGTACAGTGTGGAAAATCCAGTGTAATTCTGAGACTCAAGAAGTGCATCCGGGTATGGCTGAGTTTTAAGTGTAACCGGCCCGATCTTTGTTCCATCGGCTGCATATTTTGATTCTGGATGTGCCCAGAAAACAAGCCCGTTTACGCTGCCTGTATAGTCAATCAGCTCCTGGAACGGCCCAATGCCCTGGTCACCATGAAATGGATCAAATTTTGAGCTGTGAAAAGGGAGAGAGTTCAGGATAAAAAGCAAAGAAACAACCACTAAAACTGTCCCGATGATCTTAAAGGGCTTTCTTTTGGAGATTGCCACAAATATTGAAAAGCACAGCGCAATAATAAAAATAATGGGCTGCGGAAGATAATAACTGAAATATCTCATGGAAAAGCCATTGTGGAGAAGGGGCAGGTTTGTATAGTCTTCAATTTCGTCAAGGCCGATGAGCAGCAGCTCTTTACGGTAGTCATAGGCATCAAGCTCACCCTTGAGCGGGTTGCCTGACCAGTAGTAAAAAGGGGATGACTGCGCACCAGGTATGATAAGTACGTTTTTCTGTTTCGTGTTCAGCCTTTTGATTGCTTCAAGATAGATACCAGGGCCGCCGGAAATTATGGATTTTCGGGACTCTGTTTTTTTAATAATATTTCTAAGGGGAAATATGCCATATTCCATTTTCTGGAGATCATGATCCGTTGGAATCAATACCTCAAGACCGGCCCTTGTCGCCTGCTCCACAAGCTGATCAATAGAATAATGACCAGCATTGTCAAATGTGGAGTGAACATGTATCACGCCTGCCAGCTGCTTTAAATCGGCTGCATAAGAAAAACCAGCCATTGCAGTACTGATAAGGAAGGCGGCAATTAACACTTTGCTGTATTTCATATTCATAGAACCTGTTTTTGAAAAAAAATTATTCAAATATGACCGTAACTATATACACCAGTTAAATCTCAACCACAACAGTGGCAGTCAAATACTGCACCTGATGCTAGTTTAAAAGACTGTCGTAAATTGAGTCAATTTTGCTTATCATTGCGTTAACACTGTAATGCTGGCATGTTATGGAACTTTTTTCAACCATTTTTTTTGTCAGCTCTTTATTAACACAAATCTCAAAAATCGCTTCACCCAGCTCTTTAGAGTCCGCAGGTGTCGCCAGAAGCCCTGTTTCTCCATGCTCCACAAGGTCAGGTATCCCCCCGGTACGTGTTGCCACAACCGGGACACCAGCAGCCATAGCCTCAACTATCACCCTGCCCATGCCCTCGTTCATTGATGGGAGAACAAAAATATCAAAAACCGGCATAATTTCCTTTACATCGTCACGCCAGCCCAAAAAAAACACCCTGTCTGCTGCACCCATTTCCGCTGCTCTTGCAACAAGGCTCTTATGAAGATCCCCCTTGCCCACAAAAACCAGCTTTGTATCAGGAAACCGCTCCCACACCTGGCCCATTGCATTAAGAAGGTACATTGGGCCTTTTATTGGCAAAAGCCAGCCAGTAAAGCCTACAATGGAATCATCAGGCTCAAACCCCAGTTCCTGCCTTTTTGCGGCCCGGTTTTTTCTGGACTTTTGAAAAACCTCAATATCAACACCACTGTGAACAATCGACATCCCGTCTTTTTTTACTGCCCTGTACCTTACTGTATCTGCAAGCTCACCCTTTGTCAGGGCAATCTGGCGATGCGTAATCAGTGCTGCAAACCGTTCAATCCAAAGAAATATGTTAGACTTTAGCTTCCCGAAATGCCCGAAAAATATCAACCCGTGGGGAGTGTGGACAATGACTGGAACCACTGCAAGAAATGCTGCAACACGCCCGAGAATCCCGGCCTTTGATGTGTGGGTATGAACGATTTCCGGTTTTTCCCGCAAAAACAAAGCCAGGAGAAAAAACAAGGCCCGAAGGTCGTTGATCGGCGATATTCTACGCACAAGGACGGGTGTCTCTATCAGCCTGACCCCGGCGGCCCTGGCAGCATCCACACCCCTGGCAACGGCCTGTTTTTCCTCCTGCGTCATTTCAGATTCCTCTGAAGCACCAAAAACAAGAACTTCCTCGTACTTGCCCTTTAAACCGCCCGATGCAAGACCATGGCAGGACGCAAGGGTGTTCTGCGCAGACCCGCCCATATCAAGACGTGTTATTATATGAATGTTTTTTATCGCCATCCTGGCCTTTTGCTTCTTTTTTTTTACTTCTATCTGTTAAAAACTGCGCTTGCATTTTAAAGATAATGCTCGCTCCAGTACATAAAAACAATAAGGTTCCAGAGCATCCATGAAGTATCGGTTTTTTTGCCCAAAAAATCACGAATCAGGTTTTCCACAACTTCGTAGTCAAATATACCCTGATCACGAATTTTTTCTTCGGACAGGTATTTTGTCAAAAGAAATTTCAAATCTGTTTTCAGCCATATGCTGATGGGTACTTCAAACCCCGCCTTTGGCCTGTTGTACAGGCTTTTTGGCAACATATCCCGGAAGGTATCCTTGAGGATAAATTTTGTTCGCCCCCTGTGCAGCTTCACATTACCCTGCATCTTAAAGGCAAGCTCAACCACCCTGTGATCCAGGAGCGGAACCCGAACCTCAAGGGAATTTTTCATGCTCATCCAGTCAACCTTTGTAAGCATGTCGCCAGGCAGAGAATCCTTTAAATCTGAATAGAGCATCGTGTTTATGCCGTCGCCGTCATAAGGCTCAATTTTTTTCTCAACCCACTCAAGAGCCAGATCCACAGGGCCATTGGAGATGCTGTCAACAAAAAGCCTGCTTCTCAAATCCATGGGGAATATCTCCTTGATCGACAAGAGCCGCTCCGGGAAGGTTCCCCTGGAACCCTTTATGAATTTTTTTATCCTGCGAATATACTCTGTCACACGGGCATCCCGCGAATCGGGCAGGGTCTCAAAAAGCCGTTCAATAACCTTTTCACGCAGCACCGCAGGTATCATATGATACTTGGGGTATAGATATTCACCAAGGTACGACCTGTAACCCGCAAAAAGCTCGTCCCCGCCATCACCCGAAAGCGCAACGGTCACGTGCTTCCTTGTTTCACGGGAGACGATAAAGGTCGGGATGGCAGAGGAATCGGAAAAAGGCTCGTCAAAGGTTGTAAGTACTTCCGGCAAAGCCTGGAGCATATCCTTATAATCAAGCTTGAATTCATGGTGATCGGTGTTATAAAGCTCCGCCACCTCCCTTGCATAATGGGTTTCATCAAAAAGCTGTGCATCCTTGAACCCAATGGAAAACGTCTTGACCTTTTCTGTGGAATTCCTCGCCATGAGCGCAACAATAATGCTCGAATCAATACCACCGCTCAAAAATGCACCAAGGGGCACATCAGCTATCATCCTGTCTTTAACCGCCTGATTGAGGGTCTCAAAAAGAAGTTTTTTCTGCTCATCAAAGGACAGGCCAGTTATGTCGGTATCCTCGGTCAGGGGTGCATCCCAGTATCGCTGGATTTTTACTTCTCCCTTTTCCAAAATCAGGGAGCAGCCTGGCTCAAGCTTTTTTATCCCTTTAAAAATCGTGTATGGCGCAGGCACATAACTAAAGGTAGTATAAAGATAAAGGGCATTGTAATCAATTTCCTTTGGCACGTCCGGGTTTTTTAAAAGTGCCTTTATTTCCGATGCAAAAATAAACTTTTCATCATCATGATAGTATACAAAAGGCTTTATGCCGACCCTGTCCCTGCACGCCCACAGCCTTGATCTATCCTCGTCCCACACTGCAAAGGCAAACATCCCGTTAAGCTGCTTTACTGCATCAATCCCTTCTTCTTCATAAAGATGAAGTATTACTTCTGTGTCTGAATCAGAAGTAAAAACATGTCCCTTGTTTTTCAGATCCTGGGCAAGTTCTCCGAACTTGTATATTTCTCCGTTATAAACCGTCCAGATGCGACTGTCCTCGTTGCACATGGGCTGAAGGCCGGAGTCTGAAAGATCCATGATCGAAAGCCGCTTGTGGCCCAGTCCGGCCCCGTTCTGGCTGTAGTACCCTTGCGCATCTGGCCCTCTTTTTTCAAAGGCGGCGCACATATCCCGCAAAAGTTCTTCTGCAACTGGTTTGCCATCAAAATTTATTCTTCCGCAAATTCCACACATAATTCTTATTGCCTGCCATGGGTTAACTTATTTTTCGGCTGGACTGAACGCTCCTGCCTCAAACAGGTCTGTTTAAAAAACTAAAAAAAAGTACTACCTCTTCAGAAAAGCAGCTATCTTTTGATCACTCTCAGTGATATGCTCCACAAGCCAACTCTTCAAAAATTCAAGCATGTCCTGGAAAGGTAAATACTGTTCAATTTGTGCAGCCTTGTACGCAGAAACCTTTTCAATAAAGATCTCATGTTCCTTGATATGCGCCTCAATTTCAGGATAATTATTATCCTTCATAAGCTGCTCTTCATCGGTAAAATGCTCCTGTGAATACTTTTTCATTTTGCTAAGACAGGTTGCTACAACGTTTTCCCTGTCTGGTGAGTCAAAAGCATCACAAAGGTCATTAAGCATCTGTACCAGTTGTTTGTGCTGGTCGTCGATTGCCTTAACCCCAATCGACAGGCTGTCGCTCCATTGAGCATAGGGCATGTTAAACCTCCTTAATGTTTGATTGTTCTTAATAATACTATTGATTCAAAAAAGTTGCAATCCTTTGATCACAGACTGTGATATGTTCAACCATCCATTCTTTTAAAAAGTTGAGCATGTCGTAATATGGAGCACGTAATAATAATTCCACGTCTTCATAAACACAAACCTTATCAATAAACATATCATGCTTTTTCTTATGATCTTCAAGGTCGGGATAATTATTCTCTTTCATAAATTGTTCTTCATCGGCAAAATGTTCTTTTGAATACTCTTTCATTTTTTCAAGACAGGAAGATGTAATAGACTCCCTGGCTGGAGATTCAAAGGCATCACTAAGATCGTTAAGTATTCATACTAATTGTTTGTGCTGGTTATCAATTGTTTCAATTCCAATAGACAGGCTGTCACTCCATTGAACAAATGGCATATCTCACCACCTTTTTTTATTATTATTCCTGGAGGCCCTTAAATAACTGACAAAAACAGTTTCTCTGTCAGTTCAGCGTTTCTATCCCAGGAGTAATTGGTTTCCGCAAACCTCCGTGCTGCTGCGGACTTGTCCTCCAAAAAGTTACCCTCTTCAATTAAAAAGTAGTACTCAACAAGTTTTTCTGCAATTGCAAATGCAGATGTATCTGCAAACAACATCCGGGGATCAAATTTTCCTATAATCTCCAGGGTTCCGCCAATGGGCGTTCCAAGCACCGGCAGGCCCGATGCAAGCGCCTCCACGGTTACAAGCCCAAAACCTTCAAGCTCCTTTGTGGGAAGCACAAAAATATCAGAGCATCGGTAGTAATCGGGTAGTTCTTCTTCTGCAATAAAACCTGTAAAAAGAACACGGTCAGCAATGTTATATTTTTCAACCAGCCGTTGTAATTCCTCAAGCAAAACCCCTTTGCCTCCAATAACCAGGAATGCATTTTCCAATCCGTCCCTGGATTCTCCAAAGGCTGTCACCAGGTTGTCAATTCCCATCCTTGCCACAAGGTTCCTGACCGTAAAAAAGATAGTCTTATCCTCCGGCAGCCCAAGCGACCTGCGGATCAGTGCCTTTTCATCCCGGCCCGCGGGAGTGAACTTTTCAAGGTCACCACCGCCTGGGATTATCTCCACCTTTGCAGCCCCAATGTTGTGGGATTTTTTCAGCTTGTCCCTGGTGAAGTCGCTTAAAACAATAATCCTTTGCGATCCATTCAATCCTTTTTTTTCTATCAGCTTTCTGGCCAGTACATTTATTTGATACTTAATACTTCCAAGTGTTGATTCCGACTTGGGGTTCCTTGAGATGTATTCCTCAAAGGCCAGTGAATGGCATGTATAGACGCAGGGCATACCTGCGCTTGATGGTGAATTCAATATTCCCAGGGCAGTAAAAGGCTGGTGGAAATTCACAATGTCAAAGCTGATTTTTTTTTGAAGTACTTCAAAAAGGGCCTGACAATTTTTTTTAGAGGAATTGAAATACGTAACAGGATTTGACTGATCCACATTGTATCGCCATTCCTCAACGCCCTCTATCAGCTCATGTGCATCAGCATGTTCATCGTCCATGCGGGTAATCACATGCACCTCATGCCCCATCTGCTTCAGGCGGACAGCCTGTTCATACAGCACCCGCTCGGCACCGCCAATAACCTTGTGTATGGAAACATCTGCTGCAAGAAGTATTTTCATTTCTTTTTCGCTCCCAGCCATTCGACTGCAAAACCAAGGGCGTAAGCGGTTTCACATGTAAAAAAAATCGGCTTGCCCTGTATCAGCGAGGTACAAAGCTTAATTGGAAATCGTGCCACACGAATCGGCAATGGAACCCTGACCGTAAATTCACCATGCTCAGCAGGCGTCTCTATCACCCATTCGGGAAAATGAATGTTTGCAAAGGCAGCCTGGCGACCGTTTCGGAAAAACTGACGCACAAGCTTTTTAAAGGTTGCAGGTGGCAGGTGCGAATAGTAAACCTTAGGCAAAACAACAACCCGTGTGCCTGCATCCCGGAATTTTTCCCGCAGATAAGGATCAAGGCCCCTTGGAATAAGCTCGTTTTCACCGCCAATTTTTTTAAAAAGCTCCTTGCTCATAATCAAAAAAGGATGCTCTGCAAGGTCAGAATCGGTTATTTTCTCAACCTCCGGGGTTGCCCTGCGCGGAATTTCCTTCATGGCCCTTTTAACAAAGGGTGGAGCATTCTCAGGAATTTTGTTGATCCCGCCTGCCATCCCGATATCAAGGTTTTTTTCCATCACATCAACGGCAATCGCAATTGCATCAATGCTTTCAAGGCTGGTGTCATCATCAAGGGTCAGTATATACTTACCCCTGGCAATTGCAACGCCTGTGTTTATACCCCTTCCCTGCCGTGGGTCGCCCTTGATGGTTATAACCTCAAAATCCTGAAAAGTCTGTGATTCAAGCTGTTTCAGAAGAGCCGGGAAATAGCCGTCCCTGTAACCATCGGCAGTGGGAATGATTATGGACACAAAGGGATCTGAGTCCCCGGTTACCGTGATTTCCCGTGTTGCTGGAATGCCTTCCTCGTTTTTATGCAGAACATAATCTCTATCAATTTCCATTTAAACCAACACTCTCCTTTTAAAGTTGCTTCTTTATATTATACTGCAATTAACTTTAAAAAAACACTTTTAAAAATTACCCGCTCATCTCCTTTAATGTTTCAGATGGCGGTTCTTCAATTTTTTTGTCGAGAAAAAGTCTTGCCCAAATTTCAAAAACTACTACGCTCCAAATCCTGTGTCCCAGATCCTGCCTTCCGGACCTGTGCTCGTCAAGCATCCACGAAAGCCGGTTTGTATTAAAAAGTCGCCTGCCTTCAAGCTCCGGGCTTAGGATTATATCTTCCGCCATTTTGCCAAGCCCGTTTCGCAGCCACTCGGAAACCGGCACTGTAAACCCCTGCTTTCTCTGCTTCAATATAATATCCGGTAAATGGGGAGCAAATGCTTTTTTCAGGATATGCTTGGAAGTTAACCCCTTGACCTTATATTTATAGGGTATCTGCGCTGCGTACTCAATTACCTCTCTGTCAAGAAGCGGAACCCGTACCTCAAGGCCGTGTGCCATGCTCATCCTGTCAACCTTGAACAGGCAGTCATCGGGCATGTACGACATCGTGTCAACATAGAGCATCGCCTCCCTTGGATCATCAACCTCTGCTGCTGCAAAAAGATCGCTCTGGATTGCTGCTGCATCGTGATTTCCGAGGAGATTAAGCATATTGTTTGAATACATGGACTTCCTGAACCTGTTTGAAACCGTGGTTCTGCGCTTGAAACCATCTTCCATGCTTCTTGTCAAATCGCCTGCAAACCTGCCCAGTTTAGCAGAAAAAGTCGATTTATAATCATTTTCCGGGTCGTTGCTTTTTTCCAGTAGACCAAGCATGCCCGTAGCAAATTTTGGGAACTTTCCCGCAATAGCAGCAAACTGGTATCGCCGTGTCCAGTCATACCCCCCGAACAGCTCGTCACCGCCATCCCCGGACAGTGCGACTGTCACCTTTGCCCTGGCGAGTTTTGATATAAAATATGTTGGTATAATCGAATTGTCAAAAAACGGCTCATCCAGGTGCCACAAAAGCAAGGGTAAAAGATGCGTCATGTCCGGGTCGATCTTGAATTCTGTATGATTTGTCTTATACATTTGCGCTACTGCTGCTGCATAACCCAACTCATCCTGCCCGGCTGACTCATACCCTATGGAAAGGGTGTCTACGGATGTTTCCCCGGCAAGATGCATTGCTGCAACCACGATGCTCGAATCGACTCCACCGCTGAGAAACGCCCCCAAAGGCACGTCAGACACAAGATGGCGGTTTACTGCCCTTGTCACCACATCACGCAGACCCTCTGCAATTTCATCCTCGGAAGCATTATTTTTGGGGAAGTAGTTTATTGACCAGAATCGTTTTATTTGTGTGTTTTTATTTTCGTGAATCAGAATATTTCCAGGTGGAAGCTTACGTATATCCTTAAAAATAGTACGTTCGCCAGGGATGTACCCATAGGTGAAGTATGAATCAAAGGAAGTATAATCAATTTCCCTGGACACCTCATCCAGAAGAAGGAGTGACTTTATCTCCGATGCAAAAAAAACAGAATCGTTGTTGATAGTGTAAAACAAAGGCTTGATACCAACACGATCCCTTGCAACAAAAAGCCGTTGTTTTGGCTTGTCAAATATTGCAAAGGCAAACATGCCGTCAAGCCTGTCTACGCAGTCAAGCCCAAGCTCTTCATACAAATGGATAATTACTTCTGAATCACTATTGGATTTAAAAACATGGCCCTTTTGCTTTAACTCCTTTGCAATTTCTGCAAAGTTGTAAATCTCACCGTTAAACACAAGCTGGATTGAGCCATCTTCGTTGGACATGGGCTGCCTGCCGTTTTCTGTCAGGTCGATAATCGACAACCGCCTGTGACCCAGGCCCACGAAAGCTGACGGGCCTTCATGGAAAAATACTCCCGACTGGTCAGGGCCACGGTGGGTCAGGGTGCTGGTCATCCTCGCCAGATCCTGTTTCAGCCCTTCCCCCTTTGATCTGTCGGGGGTGTTGTAGAACATTCCGCAAATTCCGCACATATCAGGAGAACTCTTTCTTTATTGATGGCCTGTAATGCTGCCACGAAAGCCGGGCAGCGGTTTCAAAACAGCGTTTTCGAAGGTCTGTGCTGTTTGTATCATCTGTATTATAAAGGTCAAAAAAAGTTTTTATGCTGTCGTCCCATGTCTCTGCATCATCGGGGTCTGCAACCGCCCCGACCTTGTTTGTCTGTACTACATTTGTATACTCACCGCTTTCCGGGCCTATTATCACGGGTATTCCATTTGCCATGTATTCAGGAAATTTCACAGGCGAGGACACCCGGTTGACAATTCCCCGCTGTCTCATCAGGCAGCCGAGATCAGCTGCAGGAAGCAGTTCAGGCAACTTTTCATAGGGTAGTTTTTCAATGCGGATATCTTCGGGTGCAATTCCTTCTGCCAGGGTTTTAAAGTACTCCTGGTCACCAGAGGCGATCCAGAAAAAAGCATCCGGCCTGTGTTTTTTCAACCGCTTAAAAAACTCAACAGTCTCTGCCGGGCTTTGCTGTGGCTCGGCTGAACCCAGATAGAGCAGCACAAACCTGTCGCCAACGCCAAGCCTCTCCCTTGCTGTTTTTCTTTTTTCTTCTGTCCACGAAAAAAAATCAAGATCAACAAGACACGGCATTATAAAATCACCAGCATCTGATACGCCGTATTCGTGATTTAAAAACTCACCCATGGGCCTGCTTACAATCAGGCGTTTTCCAAGGCGGGTGGCATTTAACAGCTCCAAAGCCTTACGCAGGCGGTACTTAATACCGGAGTCTTCTTCTTCCTCGATTATCCCGACCTTGAACCACCATTTCTTTTTTGTTGGGATTTTATGAAAAAGCGTGTGTATCAAACCAAGGTTTCCATGCAGTATCAGCGCATCATCAGGCTTGATCGTGCGCATCCACCTGTTTAGATAAACCCACAGGACAATGCGTTCCACAATCCTGAAAATTTTCCTGGGCAGGAGGCCGAAGGCCTGGTTTGATACCGGCGTAAAAACTTTAGCCGGAAAGTCAGGCACATCAATCATGCCATTTTCATCAGCATCGGGCATCCCTTCCATCCTGAATTGAAAAAACAGGCACTCAAGGTTAAAATGTAGATCCAGTTCCTTTAAGAACTGCCGGAAAAGGGTTCTGCTTCCCGTGCAAAACCAGATGTCGCCAGCCCCCAAAAATATTACTTTGCTTTTACTGCTCATTTGGCTTTAACCTTTTAAAAATCCCTGTGCTGCATTGAAAATTTCCTCTGGCAAAGGGCTGCCCCCAGGTGTCACAAACATCTTCAATTCAAGATCAGGGTAATCATGATAATGCGGCTCACCGTCCCTGCACTGGATAATTACGCATGGTGTTTTCATGGCAGCCGCAATATGAAAAGGCCCGGAGTTTTCGCCGATAAACACCGATGCATTCTTTATCATATCCGCAGTTTCAAACAGCCCTTTTTTCCCGGCAAGGCTGATGATGTTATCATTTCCAGCAGCTATTGCTTCAACTGCCTTTGCTTCTGATTCAACTCCAATCAGATAAACCGTGCATTCCCCGGAAAGGAGTGATGCAAGTTTTTGATAATTCTCCCGTGACCACACAGAGTTTTCCAGCGAGGCCCGAAATCCGCCCGGATGAATAACTGCATATTGTGCGCCCACGGCTTTTTCAGGAGAGACCTCTTTTACTGCAGCTGAATCATCAATTACTTCAAGCTGTGTTGTCGCAGCACAGGCAATGTCTGCATTATTGAGCATCCGTGAGTAGAGCTGAGTAAAGTGCAGGTCGTCAATCAGGCCCTCGGAAACCGATACATCATAAATGCTTTTTGTTTTGAAAAATAACGGCCTGACACCAATGGAGAACCTTGCCCTGGCAAGCTTTACCAGTGTCCATTCCACTGCCCACCAGTCAATTAAGTTCGGCAGTACAGGCACATGAAAATTGACGAGCAGATCAAAATTTTTCGCCCTTAGTGCATTTAATGGTTTTTTAAACTCCCTCCAGAAGCCCGGCTTTAGAAGGCCCCGCATGTCAAGGCTGAAAATATCAAAGGGAACAACCTCTCCTAAAAAATCCATGCGGCCCAGTATTGCAGCATTGCCTTTGCTGGAAGTAAAAAGTGTGATTTTGGCATCCGGGAATTTTTTGTTAAGTGCTGCAAGCCCTCCGGTGGTGATAAGCAGGTCGCCAATCCCCCCAAATTGCAGTACTGCAATTTTTGAAACATCCTCCGGCAAAGCCCTGGCAGGCGCATGTGCAGACAGAAGCTCCATATATTTTTTTAGTGCGTATTGCTTTGTTTTGGAAAACAGGCTCATTTTAACAGCTCTTTAAAAATTTTACGATACTCGTCAGCCATCTCCTGCCGTGTGGTTGCGTGTTCAAGAATTTTCAGGGTCTGCCCGGAATAATGCTTCATAAGCTCCGGGTTATTTAAAAACATGTTCAGCTTTTCGCCAATCTCCTCTGGTTTTTCCGGGTCAAAAAACAGGGCGCAGTCCTCTGGAACTACTTCCGGCACTGCACCTGTATTTGAACATGCAATGGGAATTGCCTGGGAAGTCGCTTCAAACAACACCTGACCAATCGGCTCAAACAGGGAAGCAAATACAAAAACATCTGAATTTTGATAAAGCTGTTTTACTTCTTCCATGGAAACATGACCGGTGAATGTAACCTTGCCCTCTTCCCATCCAGCATCCTGAATTATCTTATCGCACTGGCCCTTGAACTCGGGGTCGCCAGCATAATCGCCTGCAAGCGTAAGGCTGAAATTATCGGTCTCAAGATACTCAAGTGCTTTTATCAGGGAATGCACCCCTTTTTTATGCCTTATAAAACCAACATGGAGAATTCTCATCTCGCTGTTTTGTGACAGTTCCCTTGGCGGCATGATCTCCTTTGGAAAATCAAAACCAGAATATATAAGCCTGGGGTTTGGAAAATTTTTAACCTTACTGCGATAGTCCGCACCAACGGCATTACAATTAACGGTCAGCACATCAACTGCCGGAAAAACAAATGATTGAAGCATTTTTGTGGTGCGCATGTTTTTGGGTTTTTCCAGATGATATGCCTCCCTTATTATGCCCAGCCACTTTTGTTTTGCGGGTTTAAGGAGCCTTGAAAGTAAAAGGTGGGGATGCATGTAAAAGTCTATTACAAGGAGTTTTGCTTTTCTTAGCTTTGCTGCAAAATAAATATTGGACAACAGAAAAAATATCAGGTTCATTCTTTCGTTAAACACCTGGATCCACGCTGGCAGGTCAGCCTGGGCGATAAATTCCATATTGTCGAAATCCGGCTTTAGAAAGTGAAAAAGGGTCTGGTTGGATTTTTCTCCTCCAGACCGCCTGCCGACCTCCCCTACGAGGAACAGGATTTTATCGGTATTCATTTGAAATATCTCCGTGTACTTATGGTATTTTAAAATACTTCCTTTAAAATATTTTTAAAAATTCCACCCTGCAACGGCTGCATTAAAAGTGATTTGAAAAGGTATTTTAATGCATCAAGCCTTTTTTTCTCACGCAGGCTTTGCAGGCAGCGAAAGTTATATTCATCTGCTTTTATCTTGCTCCAGAAGGGGCGTGCTTCTTTGAGGATTTCCGGGTACATTTTTTCAATTTTTGCGTTTATCCGGACTCGTGCCTGAAAGTTTTTTTCCTGGCTTGTGGCGGTGCTGATGGAGCCTTCGTGGTACAGGACTTCGCAGAGTTCTTCGTTTATGAATCCAACCTTTGAGATTTTTGCAATCCTGAGCCAGAGGTCGTAGTCCTGCAAGCAGCGCAGCTCTACGTCAAACCAGCCAGACTGGTCAAGTATTTCCCGCCTTACCATGACCGTTGGTGTGGAGATCATCCGGCCCGTTGCAAGTTTTTTGAAGATGTCGCCCGTAAGCCCTTCTTCGGCTGCCGAGCCAGTCCTGGTAAAGCTTTCCTGAACCCGTTTATGCTGGCCCTCGGTGAACTTGCTGAAGCTTGAAAAGACCCATCCGCAGTCTGGGTTGTTATCCAGGAATGCTGCTTTTTTTTCTATGTTTTCAGGAAAAAGTGCGTCATCTGCATCAAGAAAAACAATGTATTTTCCTGTTGATTCCTCGATGCCTTTGTTTCTGGCAACTGGCGCGCCCTGATTTTTCTGGCGGAAGTACTTAATTTTATCCTTATATTCTGTTTCGAGAATTTCCTGTGTATTATCTGTGGAGCCGTCGTCTACTACAATGACTTCCACGTCTTTTTCCGTCTGCGATAACACGCTGTCAACAGCCTTCCTGATGTATCGGCCATAGTTGTAGGCTGGAATTATAACGCTTGCTCTTGCCATGCTACCACTGCTCCCCGTCCTTTAGATAATGATGGCGCACCATGTAGTCCCCTGCGATTTTCATGAATTTTTCCTTTAAATCGCTTTCCCAGTCCTTCCAGTGCGGCATCTGGTATTCCTTTGTTTCGTTAGACTTTTTTTCCTTTGGCCTGTTGAGTTTGATGTTTGAATCCAGCTCAAAAAAGTTTACTATTTTTTTCAGGCCCGGGTTGTTATTTTCATAGTCAAAGATGTCTTCAAATTTTACGGTCATGCAGTTATTCTTATATTTTTCTACTCCATCGTGTATGATCCCGTCTTTTTTGGGCCACCACCAGCAGATTTTTTCAAACCTGTCAAGCTCGTCCCACCCGTCGCAGTATGGATCGCCGGGAAAGTCAGTGGCCTTTAGCCTTGGAAAAAGGTCATCTTCCCTGTACCAGAATCGGCTCATGCCGGACCTTACGATGTCACGGCCATCACGGATAATATGGACGATTCTGCATTTTGGAAATATGTCTACAAGTACGGGGATAAGCGAAAACAGGCGGTTGTTTGATTCAATATAAACTGTTGAACCGTTATCATACAGCCCTTTGAGGATAAGTCGCCTTCCGTCAATTATCCTTTTTCTTGCGATGAAGTGTTCGATTGCTTCTTCGGAGAATCCAATGCCCAGTTTTAGAAAATCAGGGTCTGGCTCGTGCAGTGCGGTTATGCCCTCAAGGGGATTAAAAAGCTCTGCAAGGTATCTGGTTCCGGTACGGCCCGTGGAAACTATGAAGTTTACTTCAAGATTTTCCCAAGACGGGTTTTCAAAAATACCTTTTTGAGCAAGGAAGTATTTGCAGTAAAATAAATCCCTGGCACCTCTGTCGATAATTCTTTTAATCAGGTCGCTCATGTCTATTTCTCATCATTTCTTTTATTTTATCCAAAGGATATGGTTTAAATAATTTTTGAATAAGAGCCACTGCCATCAAATATACTAATACCGCTGCAACTGCTGTTGCAAGAAAAACCAAAAGGTTAAAATGTATGCCACTGTATTTGACCCAGCACACAAAGCCTGCCGGGGGTATTGATGCTATTATTTGAATTGAAATTATGCGTATCAACTCGCTGATTTTGATTCCCATTCCGCTTTTAAAGGCAGTAAAAAGAAAATCATAAGTAATTGACACGATGATTCCTGCAAGTACTGCTATTGACGTTCCTGAAATTCCATACTCCATTGTAAGAAAATAAATCGGAGCAAAGGTGACGATAAACCGTAAAATATTTTTGCGAAAAGCAACTGCCGGAATCCCCTTTGCCACATATATTGAACCCCATATAGCTGATACAGACCGTATTCCGCCTGCAATCGCAAGTATTCGGGATGGTGCTATTATTGCCTCCCACTTTGCTCCCAAAAAAACATAAGTAAACTCCGGGATCAGTAGAAAAATAGCAATTGACAAAGGAATCGAAATAAATGAGACAGCAGTAATTGTCATCAGGAATGCGGTTTTCAGTGCTTCTGCATCGTCCTGGAGCTTTGAATATGCAGGGAACATGACCTGGGACACGATGTGGGTTATCTCTGTGGCTGGCAGGTTCGAGATCAGATAGGCCATCTGGTATACACCAAGGGCGGTCACGCCCAGCAGTCTGCCAAGAAGTATATCATCGCCCTGGGTTACCAGAAACACAAGCACCGTTGACCCAAGTATCCACTTTCCAAAACCAAAAAGGGTTTTAAATCTCGCACCATCCAGAATCAGCTTTGGCCTGTAGGGATGTATCATATATGACACCGCCAGGCGGACAACATTCCCCAAAAGCCCGCCAATCACAAGCGCCCACACGTTTCTTAAAACAAGTGCCAGCACCACGGAAACAGCTACATCAACCACTGTTCCAGAAAAATCAAAGGCAAACTCTTTTTTAAAATCAAGGTCTTTTCTGAAATATATTATGCCGATATTTCGGAATCCAACAAGCAGGGTTGATGCTGCAATCGCCCTTATAACCCACACGGCAGCAGGTGATTTGAAAAATCCTGCAATCAGCGGAGCTGCCAGGAACAATATTCCGCAAAGGATGAACCCCCTTATGGCAAGTGCTGTCCATGCTGTATCAAGGTATTCCTCTGCTTCTTTTTTCTTTTGGATCAGCGCGCTTTGAAAACCAGTCTGAGAAAAGGTTTCAAGGATAGTAATTGAGAGCATGGCTATTCCCAGAAGCCCGAAATCACTGGGTGCAAGGAGCCTTGCCAGAATTATCGTCCGCACAAAGCCCATGCCCCGGCTGAGAATTCTCAGCGCAAAGACCCATGCTCCGCTGGAAAATATTTTACTGCTCAGGGACTCCACGCCTGTTTGCTGGTGTGTCAATAGATCCTGCCTGTTTTCTTCGGTTTGCCAGGGCCCGGTAAAGCTCCGCCCCGTGGGTTACATCGAAAAATTATTTTACCCTCCCGATTAGTATCCATCAGAGGAATATCAAATACTTTAATGCCCATAAATACGCCGCCAACCTGCAAGTCATGTTGATTGGGCGCATAGTTCTTCGTCAATGCATTCAGGGGTTCACCCATACGCATGTACGAATTTATTCACTTTCTTCTTGAAGCAATCTTGATAGTTGTAAGCTAATTAGCCCTTTATGTCAATTCTAAAAACAATTGGCCTTTCTAATGACACGCAGAGCCGTACAAATGAATCCAGATACCTGCACAAAATTAAAATTCAGGCATGTCAATGGAAGCACTTTTCATAATTTGTTCAATTTCTCTTGATATTTCGAGTTTTGAAAGTATATTATTTTTATATGACTTGATTCTAAAATAATATCTGCAATTTCAAACTCAAACTTATATAGAATAGCTTTTCCAGCCACTGGAGCATAACACTAATGAATAAATATTTTCCCTTCTTATGGTCATGCATATTTATACTATTTTTTGCACAGGCATCCATTTGTCTTGAAAATCCACCTTTAAATGAGATTTTGATCGTCAGGGGTGATGGACAGTACCCGCCCTTTGAAATGGTGGAGGATGGTAAATTAACCGGCCTTCATATTGACTTGGTCAATGAAGTTGCTGGAAAAATGAATATAAAGGCGACCTTTAAAAGCGTCCCCTGGAAAAGAGCAGTTAAAATGACAAATCGTGGCCAGGCAGACGCAATAACATATATCTCCAAAACCGAAGATAGAAACAAATTTGTATATTTTTTTGAAGGCAATATACTTTCAATAACAGAAATGGCCTTTATTACTTTAAAAGAAAGTAAAATAAAATATTCAGGCAACCCGGAAGAGTTGAAGAACAAAAGCATCATGGTTCTGCGCAGGTTTTCCTATGGGGCATCATTTGATAAAGTCAGCTTTTCCAAAAAACACGCAATGGATGACTGGAAGCAGTTGCCTGAATTATTAAAAAGGAAAAGATATGACTTGAGCATAGTAAATGTTTCTGATTTTAAATACTTCTTTAGTCAAACCGACTTTATAAAAAGGGTTAAATTTTTGCAGCCTTCAGTGTCGAAAATGCCCGTCTATATTGGCTTTTCAAAACAAAAGAAGTATAAACAACTTGCGGAAAATTTCTCCAGGACAATGAAGTCATTTAAGCATACGGCTAAATACCAGGAGCTGGAAAAAAAATATGGCCTTGATTAAAATTTTTTTTGCTGACAACATGGTTATTTAAACCCTGAAAAAAATCATGAAAAAAAAGCTCTTCTTAAAACCATCTTGTTTTTCAAAGCTTTCTATGAAAGGACAAAAAAAATGAATAAAACAGTACTGATTACAGGCTCTTCAACGGGAATAGGCATGGAAACCGCACTTTTTTTTCATAAAAAAAAATGGAACGTAGTTGCAACCATGCGAAACCCGGATACCCGCACAACGGATCTTCACGCAATCGACGATATTCTCAAGCTTCACCTGGATGTGCTGGATAATAAATCAATTACAACTGCAATTGAAGCTGCAATCGAAAAATTCGGCAAAATCGATGTAATCGTTAATAACGCCGGGTATGGGCTTGTTGGCGCATTCGAAGCCTCAAACCATGATCAGATCAATCGGCAGTTTGATACAAACGTGTTTGGGTTAATGACCGTTATTCGCGAAATCCTCCCCACATTCAGAAAACAACAATCCGGCACAATTATAAACATTGCCTCCATTGGCGGCAGGCTCGCCTTTCCTCTATACAGCCTGTACCACGCTACAAAATGGGCCGTGGAAGGGTTCTCGGAATCGCTCCAGTATGAGCTGAAACCCTTTAACATTAAAGTAAAAGTCGTTGAACCAGGGCCAATAAAAACCGACTTTTACGACCGATCCGCCGATATAATGAAAAAACAGGGCCTGACCGCCTACGATGGATATGTGGAACGAGCCATGAAAATCATGCTCGGATTCGGCGAAAAGGGCGTACATCCAAGAGTAGTTGCATCAACAATCTACAAGGCTGCATCAACCAACTCCTGGAAACTGCGCTACCCCGTCAATACACAGGGAATGCTCGCTATAAGAAAACTGATGCCAGATGCGCTTTTCAGCGGGTTGGTCAGGACTGTTATTACGAAATAATGTATTTTTGTGACAACATAATGTAAATGACTTGTTAGCAATTCAACCTTCTCAGGCGAAAGTCTGGGGAGGTTTGTATATTTAATTTCACCTCACCAGCAGAACACGTATAGCCGATTTGCATCATTTATACTCACAAAAAAATTAAAATGATATTGTTGGTAATACAAATAAATTATTACAGTCTCTTGATTGTTTTTTTCAAATTTTATTCAAGTTCTTAAACAGGCGAGAAATTATTCGTTTTAACCTTATTTGTTTTAGATCCAGCATTCCTTACAGGTGTCACCCGTGGTTCAAAGAGAATATATTTTTGCGAACCCTGCTAACTCCAAAATCATTAATATTGATTACTCAAAAGTTAGTCGCAAGCTTGCCCC
Organism: Desulfobacterales bacterium; assembly: GCA_029939895.1. Lineage (GTDB taxonomy): Bacteria > Desulfobacterota > Desulfobacteria > Desulfobacterales > JAOZSB01 > JAOZSB01. The sequence goes on along the minus strand of JAOZSB010000012.1, from coordinate 4,415 downwards.
TAAATATTAACAACTGAATCCGCAAGCTGCATGGAGGTTACGATGTCGAGCATGTTGGTGACCTGGCCGACATCTTTTTTGTCCATCAGGTTGAAGTGGGTGAGGCAGGCACCGCAGACCAGGAGGTCCACGCCCGATGCTTCCAGTTCCTTGAGGTCGTCAATGACCGGGGAGTCGCCAATTGTCAGCTTTACGCCGTTGTTTACAAACACGATTCGCCACAGTTCACCATCTATCTCTTTCAGGGTTTTGATGTAGCTTGCCATGAGCTTCTGGCCCAGGGTGTCGTCCCCGAATCCTATGCGGTCGGTTGCAACCATTATCATTATTTTTTTCTGGGCGGCCGCATTATTGTCTGCTGAATTTGCTTCTGCTTTTACTTCCGGCCTTGCACCCTGATCGGCATTTGCCTGTGTGTTTGCTTCCGTACCGAGTGTTCCAGTGACCTCAAAAAGCCCGTCAGTACCATTAACTGTTACGTCATAGCCCTGTGATTCAAAGTATTTTGTCACGTTCTGCCTTGCTGCATCGTTGTCTACCATCACTGCAAGGGATGCTGGTGATTCACTTTCCACGACCTGCTTTGTCATAAGAACCGGGGCCGGGCATGATTGGTTTTTAGCGTCAATTTTTTGAGTCATGGTTATTGTTCCTTGTTATTTACACTCTATATTAAATATACTTTATTACTACTTTCTTTTTCCACTACATCACCGATTATTGCAGAATGCTCCACTCCGTTTTTGTGAAGTACTTCGAGCAGCCCTTCGGCTCCATTTTTGCTGGACTGGTCATCGGAATCAATGCATATCAAAAGCCCGCCCGAGGTCTGGGGATCAAAAAGAATATCAGCCATAAACGGTTCAATGCCGTGGCCCATGCTGGTCATGCTGCCCCTGAAATCCTGGTTTTTGTAGGTTCCTGCGGGGATAAGGCCCATTTTTGCATATTCAACTGCTTCGGGTATAATCGGGATTGCGCTGGTATTAAATCTTATGGAGCAGTCTGTGCCTTCAACCATTTCTGCTGCATGGCCCAGAAGCCCGAAGCCTGTAATATCTGTACATGCCCGGACAGCCATACCTTCCATGGATTCTGCTGCTGTCCTGTTCAGCTCCTCCATGATGCGTGTGGCGTTCTCGATTACTTCTGCCGGTGCAACGCCACCCTTTATAGCGGTGTTGATGATGCCTGTTCCCAGGGGTTTTGTCAGTATAAGTTTGGTTCCAGGTTTTAATGTTTTTTTCGCCAGCACCCGGTCTGGATGCGCAAATCCCGTCACAGAAAGGCCGTATTTGAGTTCCGGATCCTCAACACTGTGGCCGCCTATTAAAACCGCCCCTGCTTCTGCCACCTTTTCTGCACCGCCTTTAATAATGCTTCGCAGGACGGAAATATCCATTTCACCTGCTGGAAAGCCAACAAGATTCATGGCCGTTTTTGGGACACCGCCCATTGCATAAACATCGCTGAGTGCGTTTGCAGCGGCAATCCTGCCGAAGCTGTGGGGATCGTCTACTATTGGTGTAAAAAAATCAACGGTCTGAATCAGGGCGAGGGATTCCGAGACCCTGTAGACTCCCGCATCGTCAGCCCTGGAAAGGCCTATCATTACGTTGTCGTCCAATGGAAAATCAATACCGCACAGTGCATTGTCCAGGTCCCCTGGAGCAAGCTTGGAAGCTCAACCAGCTCCCTTTACACGTTGTGTTAACCTTAATATGGGTTCTTTTTCCATTTCTCCCCCAGAAAGTTTATGGTTTTTTTGATCCAAACCAATAAATCTTATATAATATTAAATACTTTCGCCTGATTAGTCAAATTACTATTTTCTATCGGCATGTCTGGCTTGCATTGAAAAAATCAATTTCACCGCGTAAGCCCTGAATTTTACTGTGTGCAAGGGGTTTGCATGATGCGAATTTTTTTAAAATTGGGGACAGGGAAGGCAGGCATGACTATTATTTTGAGAATTTAGATGCTGGGCAACCTGCTCAATTGCCACTGCAATACTAAAATTTATTATATAGTCCACGTAAAAAGTGGATAAAGCAAGCCGAATCTACTTAAAAAATATTCATTTTTTATAAGGGTCTGTTTTTTCAAAGAAAAAAGTTAATCAGGGAATGAAATCGACTTTGGCTTTACCGATGATTTTTTGGAAAAAAAATCGGTTATAAAAAAATCATGTCAGGTGCTTTTGTCTCAATGCTCGGTATAGCAGGCATATACTTAACAGCGTTTCGACAGAAAGATTACTCAGCTTCAACCACAAAATGCCTTCCCAGACGCATGGCAGTAAACACATTAAATATCTGGGGTGGAATTTTGATAATTTTAAGCTTGCCACCTGATTTATTCAGTGAGTTATGGATTGCGATAACAATTCCAATGCCCATTGAATCGATCATGTTGACCCCAGTGAAATCGAGCACAAACTCCTTTGGAGATTCCTTCAGGAGTTCCAGTGCTTGTTCTTGGAATTCTTCAACACTTGAAGCCACAATGTCAATACCGGGCTTCATGGTTATTGTGTCGCCCTGCTTTTCTACTTCGCTCATTTCATTTGCTCCATTAGTTCGTTGGTCGAAAATATGGTTGCTTCTGGTTAATCACTGAGCCTAATTATAAATAATTATCTTAAAATTAAACATATTTATGGGTTTTTGTCAAGCTGGTTTTTACTTTTGTGGATAACCCCATTGTGAAAAATCAAGTTTCAGGCCGAATCTGTCGATTTAAGTATTGAGTGAATTGTAATTAAGGTCACAATAATGTTTTTGGGTGCGTTCTCTTAAAATTTCCGCTGAAGTGCAGGTGTATTATTTATTAAGGCTTTAATTGCGAATTGAAATATATCAATGAGCCTTTAACAATAAGGGAAGGAGGCCATAAAATGGAAAATGGACAAATGAGCGAAGCTCAATTCCTTAACCTCGTTAGCCTGATAGCAGCCAAGCACAATTGCAAAATCAAGGAAATTGATTTTAATCTCAGGGTTATAAATCTTGAGGGGCCTGGTGATGCAGAACTTGCATGCGCCCTGGAGCTTGAAGATGTCTTTTTAGCAGCAGATCAACGACATGATGAACCCATGAGAGCCTGCGGTTAAAAAAAGATTGCGGTTATCCACAAAGGCCAGGTGGGTTTTTATAATGATCGGGCCATTTGATTTATATGTCGCCCCTGCAGGGCTAAGTGGATGCTGGCATATCATATTTTCTGACTTACACCACATTAAGATTTTGTTACTTTTTTTCTACATCGGGTTCAACCTGGGCTTTTGGTTTTCGCAGTATGAGCCAGCCAGCCAACACCATGAATCCACTGGGTATATTAAATATCAAAAGTTTAACAATCTTTGGCAATGATGTCACTATAAAATCTGCAATTGCATCGCTAGCTGTCAAAGTATCCCTATAATCTATGCCATTGCCTGGGCCTAAGCCACCCCACATTGCCAGTGCAATGTTTGATGTTAAAAAAAACCAAGTAAAGCCGGCATATAACAAAACAAGAGAGATTTGTTCAAGCACAGCTTTTTGGATGGGTTATGAAGTAAGTTTTCCCATGCTAAAAATAAAAAAGGCAAGGCCTGAGGCCTTGCCTGTATATTTTCATGACGGGACATTGAACGGGTTATAGCCACACCGTCATGTTATTGAAGCTATTGCCATAATCAATATTTTCAAGGGCGCTGTACTCACGCACCAGATTAGACGTTGCTTCTTTTGTTGTGTTTTCAAATTCAAAGAGTGCAATTGCAAGTTCAAAGGTGTGGTAGTCAATATGAAAACCATTCCAGCCAAGGCGGTCAAGAGTGTTGTTCATACTTCTCAAGCTTTGGTTTGGGTCAAGCTTGAAAGAACTCGAAAGTGTGCGCATAAATCCGCTGATATTTTCCGAATCCATACCAATGTCCTTAAGCCTTTTTTCCAGTATTTCTCCGTAGCTTTCCATTTTCAATTTCCTTTGGTTATGCCGGGGGAAAACCCCCGACATATTAACCTAAAGATCCAGTTGAGCAGCACAATAATGGTCTGTAGTCGCCTGGATCAACTTTTTGCTACAGGAACTAGCAGAATCGGGTAGTTCCTGTGTTAACTAAATCTAAATTAACGCATTGCGTCATGAATGTCAAGCAAAAACGTAAACTTTCAACTAATAAAGTTATAAAGAAAAGATAAAAGCTATTACTACATAGCTAACGCAGTTTCGCATGGTACGCATGTTTGAAGGGATGCAAGTAATATTATTTATTAATATATTGGAAATACAAAGCATAATGACACACCGGATGTGTCATTAATTGTTCATTGCTAATTTTTAACAGAGCACCTTTTTTTCTATTTTTTTTTGTTTTGCAATCTTTACGTTTGACAAAAAGCAACGATAAACGTAGGATACATTTTAAT
>JAOZSB010000114.1 GCA_029939895.1 Desulfobacterales bacterium | reverse complement strand
GCTGTTGATGATGACGAAGACGTTCTTGATCTGGCCGAGGCTATTGATGATGAAGAAGACGCTCTGGATCTGGGCGAGGCTGTTGATGATGACGAAGACGTTCTTGATCTGGCCGAGGCTATTGATGATGAAGAAGACGCTCTGGATCTGGGCGAGGCTGTTGATGATGAAGAGATGCTAAACCTTGATGATCCCTTTGATGATGACCTTGACGATGTTATTAACTCGGTTTATGACGAGGACTCCGAGGGTGAAGTTACCGATCTTGGCGGCATGGATATTGAAGAAACAGAGATGCCGGAAGAACAAAATAATGGCAACAGGATTATTGAATCCTCAGAAGACGAAATCAGAGAGCTTGCAGCATCTGTTGAGCCGGTTAGCAATGGTATGCCAGAGTTCCTGGATGAAGATATTGAAGGTGGAGAGCTTATAGATTTTGCTGAGATCACAGCAGGTATTGAGGAAAAAATACGCGACGATGAAAATAATAATGCCGACAGGGTAATCAGCATTGATTCTGATATTTCAGGCGACAGCATTGACGAAGGCCCTGGAATAATTGAAACCGACCTTGATGCCCCCCTTGCCTACCCAGCGGAAACTCCTGTGCTTGCTGATCCTGTGAATGTTGAACTTAAGACGGAAGACAAATCAGAATCTGATGCAGATACAGGTATTCAGGGCCAGGTAAGTATAGAAATGGTTGAAAAGGCAGTTGAAAATGTCGTTAAAAAAATACTTACCGAGAAAATTGAGGTAATCCTTGGGGAGGTCGTGGAAAAGGCTGTATCCGAGGAGATAGAAAAACTCAGAGATATGATCCTCAAGGAAACGTAAATCCGGCTTAAAAAATCTTCAAATAATTGATGGATAATTCAAATCAAAGGGGGTTGCCCAGGCAATCCCCTTTTAGTTGCAGCAAGTGTTGCGGCTTGTTTTTTTGAAGAGTTTTGCTTATTTCATAATCAGACCTTCGGTATAAACTATGTAATTGGCTTCGACAAAAATTTTTGTTTATTAGGAAAATTTATGTTGAGAATGGTTAATTTTAGTTATTTTGTTTGATTTTTTGTTAATTTTCTGGAATGACCATGGCAGGTAAAATGTATGGCCTGCCAATGCAATACATACATTTGTGACTTATGATTTTAAATCATAACTCGATTTCAAAATTTTTTCGAAGTTTTTTTGCTTATTTTATAACCTGACCTTTGGTACAAACTAAGTAAAAAAGCCTGAAATGAAAAAATGACTGAACCACAGGCGTACTCTTCTGTACGCTGAGGATTATGTTATTTTGACTTTGCTGCTACTCGATGCGAAGACATTTTATATCAGGTACACAATCAATATTAGGAGTTTTTTATTTTTATGGGGACCGAAACTTTAGATAAGGCATATGAAGCCAAGGGCGTTGAAAAACGCTGGTATGAATATTGGGAACAGGAAGGGCTTTTCAGCGCAGATGACAAGCCTGGTAAAAAAGGATATTCAATAGTGATTCCCCCCCCGAATGTCACAGGGGTTCTTCACATGGGCCACGCTTTGAACAACACCCTCCAGGATATACTCTGCCGCTACAGGAGGCACAGGGGAGATGATGTGCTTTGGGTACCCGGAACCGATCATGCCGGCATAGCCACCCAGAACGTTGTGGAAAAAATGCTCGCCAAGCAGGGCATCACCCGACACGAAATTGGCCGGGAAAAATTTATTGAGCAGGTCTGGGAATGGAGAGAAAAATACGGCAGCGCCATAATTAATCAGCTCAAACGCCTTGGCTCATCCTGCGACTGGGAACGGGAACGTTTTACAATGGATGAGGGACTTTCAACAGCGGTTCGCAAGGTTTTTGTTACACTGTATAATCAGGGCCTGATATACCAGGGCAATTACATAATAAACTGGTGTCCAAGATGCACCACAGCCCTTGCAGACCTGGAAGTTGAGCATGAGGATGCCGACGGCAACCTTTACCATATATTATATCCCTTTAAAGATGGTGACGGGGGCGTTACAGTCGCAACAACACGGCCAGAGACCATGTTTGGCGATACTGCTGTGGCTGTGAACCCGGAAGACTCCAGATACGAGGCACTCCCTTCAGAAAGCGTTATTTTGCCGCTTCTGGAAAAGGAAATCCCCATTATAAAAGACAGCTATGTGGATGAATCTTTTGGAACCGGAGCATTAAAGGTTACTCCTGCGCATGATACAAACGATTTTGAGATTGGAAAGCGTCACAACCTGCCAACGGTAAAGGTTATAAGCGATACCGGAACCATGACAGAGGATGCTGGTCGCTTTGCCGGTCTTGACAGGATGGAGTGCAGAAAGGTTGCTGTTGAGGAGCTCAAGGAAAAAGGGCTTCTGATAAAGGTGGAGCCGATTACCCACAGTGTTGGCAAGTGCTACAGGTGCTCCACGGTTATAGAGCCGAACCTGTCCCTGCAGTGGTTTGTGAAAACAAAGCCCCTGGCAGAAAAAGCCATTGAAGCAGTCCAGACTGGAAAAACAAAAGTTGTCCCGAAAATGTGGGAAAAAACCTACTATGAGTGGATGTTCAATATCCGAGACTGGTGCATATCGCGCCAGATATGGTGGGGACACCAGATACCCGCATGGACATGCGCCGGGTGCGAGAAAATGATAGTAGAAATGGAAGCACCAGAGGCTTGCCCGGATTGCGGATCAAAGGAGTTAACACAGGATTCCGATGTTCTTGACACCTGGTTCAGCTCTGCATTGTGGCCATTTTCCACAATGGGCTGGCCCGAAGATACCGACCTGCTGAAAAAATATTATCCCACATCGGTTTTGGTTACTGCCTTTGATATTCTGTTTTTCTGGATAGCAAGGATGATGATGATGGGAATACATTTCATGGATGAAGTACCCTTCCATGATGTCTATGTTCATGCGCTGGTGCGTGATGAGCATGGCAAAAAAATGAGCAAGTCAACGGGCAACGTAATCGACCCCTTAAAAATTATTGATGAGTTTGGTGCTGATGCATTCAGGTTCACCCTTGCAGCTTTTGCTGCCCAGGGCAGAGACGTTAAGATGTCTGAAAAACGTATCGAAGGATATATGCATTTTATCAACAAGCTCTGGAACGCTGCCAGATTCGTCCTTATGAATATTGGGGAAGAAACCGCAGATTCCTTAAAATCAGAAGTTATCAATAAGCCCTCCATACTCCACAGGTGGATACTCTCAAGGCTCAGAAAGGTGATGGAAACCTCTGCTGATGCCCTTGCAGACTACAAGTTTAATGATGCAGCCAGCGCACTCTACCAGTTTGTATGGCACGAGTTCTGCGATTGGTACGTGGAGGCTGTTAAACCGTCTTTATATGGAAAACTTGGGGAAGATGAAAAAACAAATGCAATGGCAGTATCCAGCCTTGTACTTCGGGAAACACTGGTACTGCTTCATCCTTTTATCCCCTTTGTTACAGAAGAAATATGGCACAAACTGCCGGAAACCACAGGCTCTATCATGAAGGCCACCCATCCTCTGGATTCTGACATTGTTAATGTCGCAACAGCAGACGATGGTGCTGAAACAGCAATGGAACTGATTTTTGGCGCAGTTTCCGGAATCAGGAACGTGCGGGGAGAGATGAACATTGCTCCTTCCCTCAAGCTCACGGTACAGGTTCAGACCGATGATAAGCAGACCAGGGAGATCCTGGAAGATAATAAAGGCATTATAGTAAACCTTGCCAGGCTAAATTCAATTGAAATCAGCACCGTGGGCGAACGGCCTGCATCTGCTGCAACTGCTATAGTCGGCGAAGCCACGTTCTATGTGTCCCTGGAGGGGATAATAGATTTTGCAAAGGAAGCAGCGCGCCTTGAAAAGGAAATCAAAAAAATTGAAGGCGAACTAAAGGGCGTCTCCAAAAAACTCAATAACGAAGATTTCCTTGCAAAGGCACCAGATAATGTAGTTGCAAAGGTTAAGGACAAGTTTGAGACTTTGAGCGAAAAACAGCAAAAACTCGTGTCCAACCTCGATAGAATTAAAGAATTTGAAACCACAGCCAAGGAGTAGTTTTTTGCTTATTTCAGAATCAGGCATTCGGAATAAACAAAAATTAAGCTCCGTTAAAATTTCAAGTTTATTAGGAGTTTATTAGGAAAGATATAAAAACCCCGATAGGGGTTATTTCATATAGCCGGTGGCTTTAGCCACCGGAATAAATCGCACCCATCTCTCTCGTCCTGAAGGGGCGATATATAAATCAATTGACAAGGATCATTATATAAAAATATCTTGAAGTTGCTTAAAATCTGATAAAAATGGTAGAAATAATTTTGTCAGGCACTTGGATCGGCAATTTTACAACCGTGCCTGAATGAAAGCTGAATTCGCGCTCAAGATCGAGGCGGAAAAAACAACATAACCGCAGGCGTACTCGGTTGTACGCTGAGGATTATGTTTTTTTTCCAACGATGAGATTGAGTGTGAAGGCAGTTTTCATTCAGGCACATCGATAAGTTTTCATTCAGGCACATCGATTAATTGGGGAGTATATTGAAAAAAAAAGGGATACTAATTCAGGCCAGGATGTCGTCTACCCGATTACCGGGAAAGATGCTCATGGAGATAGCGGGAATGCCCCTTGGGGAATATGTGTTCAGGCGTTGTTGTGCATCCGGGATCGCCGATGTAGTCGTCCTGGTCACGTCCAGAGAGCAGAGCGATGATCCCCTGGCTATTGCTATGGAGGAGGCAGGAGCACTGGTTTTTCGGGGTTCCCTGGACAACGTGCTTGAGCGTTACATCAAGGCGGCGCAGCATTTTGATGTTGACTATATATGCAGGGTTTGCGGTGATTCGCCCTTTGTTGATGTTGAATATATTGACAAAATGTTCGTAATGGCTGAGGAGGAACGCCTGGATTATGTGTCTTTTACAGACAGCATTGATGGTTTTTTTTCAGAAATAATTTCTCTGGAGAGTTTAAAAAATTCTGCAAAAATCACTAAAGACCCGGAAGATATCGAACACGTTACAGCGTACATCCGAAAAAACCTGGACAAATTTAATTCCAGGATACTAAGCATGGGCATTGGCAGCATTAAAGATAAGGTTTCGATTACCGTTGACACGGCAGATGATTTTGTTTTTACAAAAAAGATAGCAGAGCAAATAAATCTAGATGTAGGGGTTGATAATTTTAATTATTCAAGCTATAGTGTTATTCATGTTATTGAATCGATTCTCGAATTATCGAGTAAATGAATAAACAAAGGGGCCAGACCTTTGCTATTGCCTGACTTTCCAAAACGCCTTGAGATTGAACTTGCCAGTGCGTGTAACCTGCGGTGTGTGTACTGCCCCAGGCACTACATGGATGACCTTAACGGGTTTATGGACACCCACCTTTTTAAAAGGCTGATAGACGAGATTGAGCCGCACCCTGACACAATCCTTGTCCTCCACAGGCGGGGCGAAAGCCTGCTTCACAGGGACTTTATCGAAATGCTGGGCTACATCGAGGGGAAATTTTCCACGGTACAAATGGCGACCAACGCCACTGTGCTTGATGAGAAAAGGGCCGCAGCCATCATAAAATCCTGTACCTTCCTCTCCTTCAGCATTGATGCACCCCATCTCTACGAAAAAACAAGACCGCCGGGAAAATATAAAAGTGTCGAGGCAAATATATTAAGGTTTCTGGAGATGAACAGGGCCGCTGGAAATCCTGTCAGCACGCAGGTTTCCATGGTGAAAACCGATGATGTGACAGAGGAAGATGCACAGGTATTTGAGGGTGTGTGGAAAGAGCGTGTCAGCCGGATAAGGGTTTATGAGGAGCACTCAAAAGACGGCAGTTTCGGGTCGCTGAAAAGGGACAGGGGCGAGCGAAAGCCTTGCAGTATGCCCTTTTACGAAATGCTGATATACTGCGACGGAAAGGTAGGGCGCTGCAACCACGATTGGGATGGCGAGCCAATTGGTGATGTTACCGGTAGCAGCATAAGCCAGGTATGGAAAGGCGAAGCCTGCGCTGATTTACGCAGACAGCACACAACACTAAAAATCACAGACAAGGTATGCGCAAGCTGTGATTCCTGGTACCCGGAGGAGGGTAATCAGGGAACCGGAAAGGTGGTAGAAAATGATTAGAGAAGATTTTTTACCCCTTGCAAAACCAGATATTACTGACCTTGAGGTTGATGCTGCCGTTGAGGTAATCAGGTCCGGGTGGCTGACAACCGGGCCAAAGGTTTTTGAATTTCAGGATAAATTTTCCCGGTATTTGCAGGAAGACCAGCCCCTTTATACGGCTGGGCTTAATTCCTGTACATCCGCCCTGTTTTTGTCCCTGAAAGCACTGGGGATAGGCCCGGGCGACGAGGTCATCGTTCCAACGTGGACATTTGCAGCAACATCCCTTGTTGTTGAATGGCTGGGAGCATCGCCTGTCCTGTGCGACATTGAAGGGCCGAGCCTTAATATCTGCGTGAAGGATGCACAAAAAAAAATCACAGATAAAACAAAGGCAATCATCCCGGTTCACATGGCAGGCTATCCCTGCGACATGGATGGTCTTGAGACTTTAAGGAATAATTACAACCTGAAAATCATTGAGGATGCAGCCCACGCAATTGGAACAAAATACAGGGGCGTGAATATCGGCAATTTTTCAGATGTGACCTGCTTCAGCTTTTATGCAACAAAGAACCTGGCAATGGGTGAGGGTGGTGCTGCGGTTTGTAGAGACAATGCCCTTGCAGACAGGATCGCCAAGCTGGGGTATTTCGGGATAAACAAGGATGCATTCAAGCGGTATGAAAAGGCAGGCACATGGCTTTATGACATAGAAGAAGCCGGATACAAGTGCAACCTGGACAGCGTTCATGCTGCATTGGGGCTTGCCCAGCTTTCTCGAATTGATGCAATGAACGATAAAAGGCGGGGGTTTGCAGCGCAATACAGGGAAGGCCTGGCCAATGTTCTGGAGTTTACAGAGGATTCAGATGAGCATCATCATGTTTTTCATTTGTTTCCAATTATACTTCCCCGGCAGGCAGATATTCACGATTTTATTTTCAGGCTCAAGGAGAGAAATATAGGGTCGAGCGTACATTTTACGCCTTTGCATCGGCACTCACATTACTCTGACAGGTTTGCGCCAGAGCTTTTTCCAAAGGCGGAAAGCCTTTTTGGGCGTGTTGTTTCATTGCCCATGTGCTCAAAGATGGATGAGTCTGATGTTGATTACGTTGTTTCCCATGTAAGGGAAATTTTAAAATAAAGCATTGCAGTATTGAAAAAGAAGTACTTCATATTTAATAAGGCATTGCAGTATTGAACAGGGTCTACAAAAGATAGACAAGGACATTATCATGAATACCGAAATAGACCGTTTCGAAGCCCGGCTTCTTGTTAAAAGACGGGTATCAGTATGGGGACTGGGGTATCTTGGATATACAAAGCTGCTCAGACTTCAGTCGAGGGGTTTTTTCTCAGATATTTTTACCTTTGAAGAACAACGCCTGGCATCCTTTAAAAAGGGTGAGTATCCCACAAAGGTTCAAAAAGCATCGTGGACATCAGAAGGGCATCTGCCAGCCCTTGATTATTCCAAGATATGCATTGTCAATAAAACTGACGACATGTTTAACAACAACGTCCATATATTATCATTTCCTGGAAAAGGTGATGCTGGCGGGCAGAACAGGCTGGCTGAGCTTGCAGATTGTTTTATAAAAAATAAGGATAAGGCCGCAGGCTCCCTTGTGTTGTTTCAGTCTGCGGAAACACCTGGTGATATTGAAAGATTTTTCATAAAGCCCCTTATGGATAATGGTGTGGATGCGAGTTTTTGCACTGCTTTCAGGGCCGACTGGACCCTGGAAGAATTCGTGTTTTCCCGTAAAAAACAGATTGTTTCCGGCTGGGATGAACAAGCCCTTGAAAAGGCAAGATTCTTTTTAAATGTGCTTGATATGGCCTTTGACGAGCTTTCCAGCATAAAGGAAGCAGAAATTTATGAGGGAGCCAGAAAAACACTGCAATATATGGTTTCAACATACATCAACCAGCTTTCAATGGCCTACTCATCTACAAACGTGCGCAAAATGGCAAACCATCTTATAAATGAGATCCAGGCAGAGAACATGTTTCCCAGCATTGGCCCGGTGGATTACAAAACAGCAATTGCAGCAGAACAGCTTCTCGAAGGCAGCAGCCGCCCGGAAATGCTGTCAATGCTCAGGGATGCAGAGCCTTTTAATATCTCGGCGATTTTAAGCTATGCAGAAATAATAAAAAGACGGGGCATAGAAAGCTGTACTGTACTCGGTATGAGCGCAATGGTGGATCTGAAGGACGTGCGCCTTTCATCTTCAAGAATCCTGGCAGAAAGGCTTATCTCTCTGGGTATCGAAACAAGGCTCCACGATCCCTACTACACAGCCGATGAAATCAATGAGATTCTGCCGGGTGCATCATTTATAGATATGGATATGTTTGACAGTGAGTGCGTGGTTGTGATGACAGCGCACAGGGCATACAGGTTCTGGACCCAGGTTGATATTAACCGTCTGTGTTCATCGGCAAAGCTGATAATAGATAATCCAGGGCTTTGGGAAAACTTTGATTTCAGCGAGGGTACGATTTATCACGTTCCCGGCGATGGAAAGCTTGAGGAGCTAAAGTAATTAAATGTGCGGGATAGCCGGATTCATATCATCAAATCGAGATTATAACGCAAGGGCTATAGTTGCGAAGATGCTCGATAAGATGGGCCATAGAGGACCGGATCAATCTGGTGTTGCTACCTGGGATGATGTCACATTAGGCATGGTCAGGCTTAGCATTATTGACAGTGATTCCCATGAAATCCCATATACAGACGTTTCAGAATCCCATGCAATAGTCTACAATGGCGAAATCTACAACCACGACGACATAAAAGCATCCCTGTATTCAAAATACGATTTCAAAACAGGCTCGGACACAGAAACCGCAATGGTCAGTTTTATTGAAAATGGGATCAACTCTTTTTCTGACCACAACGGAATGTACGCCTTCGCAGTCTACGACATGAAAAAAAGGGAGACTTTCATAGTCAGGGACAAGGTCGGAGAAAAACCAGTTTACTACACCAAGGGCAAGGATTTTTTTGCATTTTCAAGCGAAATTAAATGCCTGCTCGATCTTGTGGAGCCTCGGTTTGCCGATGATGCTCTCTCCTACCGGGCCTATGAATTCACCGTGGGCAAAGAAACACTTTTTAAGGATATTTATCTTCTTGAGCCGGGCGACTATATAAAATATGCAGATGGGAAGTACTCCATACATTCATACTGGAAGGTCTGGGACAGCCTGATTGACGTTCCTGACAGCGAATCCAGAATATTAAGCGATATTGCAGATCTTGTGGAGGATGCAATACTGTTGCGAACAAAAAATTGCGCCCATAAATACTCAGCTATTATCAGCGGCGGCATAGACAGCTCCTTGGTTGCCTGTATTGCAAAACCAGACGTTATGTATACTGCACACTACGATTTCCCGGATTTTGATGAGCTTGACTATGCAAAGATGGTTGCAAAACAGATCAACCGGGAACTAATTGTTATAGAACCAACAAAGGATGACTTCATCCGAACCCGCGAAAAAATTTCCTACCATCTGGACACCCCATGCACATGGACAAGCTTTACCCTTTGGATGCTGCTCGAAAAAATTAAAGCAGACGGGTTCCGGGTAATGATGACCGGTGACGGCGCAGATGAGGTTTTTGGGGGCTACCACAGGTATCACCTGCTGTTCCATGATGAGCAGATTCGCAGGCTCGATGCCATGAAGAACTATGACTACCTGATAAACAAATACTATGGAAGCCCGGTGGAGCGTTACGTCCGGCTTGTCAACAGGTGTGGCAATATCTATGACCAGGAAGTCAACGAATACCTCCATGAAACAATCGGTTTTTACTTTGATAAGATGGATGAAGATGTTGTGCATCTGATGGGCTTGAACGATTTTTATTCTACAATGCAGGTACTTCTTCAGATGGGGGATCGGATGAGCATGGCCTTTGGCATTGAAAATCGATCTCCGTTTCTCGACTACAGGCTTGTGGAATATGCCTTTTCCATGTCTTCAAAATACAAAATAAAAGACGGCATCACAAAGTGGGTACTTAAGGAAGCAGCAAGAAAGTTTATCCCAAAGCCTATTGTGGAACGTATCGACAAGAGAGGCTTTTCTGCCCCTGTAAACAAGTGGTTCCAGTGGGACAGAAAGGGCAAGTACGACCGTTCTGCATACAGAAGCATTGCCTTTGAAGATTGGAAAAAAGTTTTTGCGGTGAAATATGAAAAAGCTAAATACAATTAACCAGAAAATTGAAGATAGCTATGACGAGCAGGTATATTCCGGGCGGGCGTTTCCTCAGGCGCACCCCAACAGGCTATATGTTATTGGCTGCCTGTGCGGACTCAGCCCAGAACCTGTGGATAAATGCCGTGTCCTGGAGCTTGGATGTGCAACTGGCGAAAACATTATACCAATGGCATTTCACCTCCCGCAAAGCGAGTTTGTGGGTGCAGATATTTCATTGCTTCAAATTCAAAAAGCAAAGGAAGTCATCAAGGGGCTTGACCTTGAGAACATAGAAGTAAAAAAAGCAGACTTGATGGAAATTGATGAATCATGGGGGAAATTTGATTACATCATAAGCCACGGGGTTTACTCCTGGGTTCCAGAAGAAGTTGAAAACAAAGTTTTGGAAATCTCCTCGCAAAACCTCGCAAAGAACGGATTGGCATATATCAGCTATGGTACTTTTCCTGGGTGCAATACAAAAATGATGGCAAGGGAAATGATCCTTTATCATACAAAAAAGTTTAGCGACAATCAGCAAAAATTTGAACAGGCAAGGGCCCTCCTTGAATTTATTAAGTCCTATACAGAAGAAGACAGCACATATTACAAGCAGATCATGCAAAGTTATGAGGATATGTTTTCATCAAATAATGAGAGCTGTTTTTTCCATGACTATACCGAAAATTACAACAGGCCGTCATATTTTAAGGACTTTATGAAAAAAGCCGGGGAATCCGGGCTTGCCTTTGTACACGAAGCAGAAGTCGGGTCTTCGAGTTTGTTTGGGTTGCCACCTGAAATTCAAAATACATTAAATTCCGTCTGCTCTACATTTGAAGAAAAAGAACAATATTTTGATTTTTTGGAAAATCGGTCATTTCGACAAAGTATTTTGTGTTCCAGTGATGAAAAAGCAAATATTTCGAGAAATGTTACCTATGAGGGGATAAAAAACCTGTACTGCTACCTGCCCTCCAAAATTATGATACCCGATGAGATTGTTACTGATGGTCAAATGCAAGCGATTAGAAATATTAATAACGTCGGGATTGATTGCAGTAGTCCACTAATCAAAAATGCAGTAAAAATTTTGCAGGAAAGCAATGAAGGCTGCATAAGGATTGACGATCTTTTTGACAGCAGCTTCAAGGGCCTTGTCCTGGATGCCGGAGTTGAAAGCCACACTGAAAGCCAGAAACAATTATTCACCAGCGGAATTATTCAGGGCTATACGGTTAATTTTTTTGGATTATCCGCACTGGATTTTGGCTATAAACTGACCGTGAGTGAAAAACCAAAAGTTAGCAGGATGGCTCTTTTTCAGGCACGAAATAACTATTCAATAGTTAATCAAAGGCATGAACTGGTAGCTGTTGATGCCCTTGCAATGAAGTTTGTCAGTCTCCTTGATGGGACAAATTCAAAAAAAACATTGCTTGTCGAATTTGAAAAATTTGTTCAAGCTGTGTTTGATCGCGACCAGAGCACCATTGCAACAGGTGCAGCAATTGAAGATGAATTAAACACGTTCCTTGACAAATTCAAATCCATTGGCTTGTTTGTTGGCTAAGCTAGTTTTTTGCTTATTCCATAACTAAACCACGTGGTCAAACCAAGCAATTGGCTTCAACAAAACATTTAAGTTTATTGGGAGCTTTTTTGTTTATTTCACAACCAGACCTTCGGGATAAACCTTATTAAAATAATAAGATTATCATCAATTTAGCCCTGCAGGGGCGGCATATAACAGCCTGGGGTGTTAACCCCAGGTACGGACAACCAACACATAAAAGCCCTGTAAGGGCGAAATATAAATACAATAG
>JAOZSB010000462.1 GCA_029939895.1 Desulfobacterales bacterium | reverse complement strand
GAAAAATCCGCCGAAAGGATAGACGGTGCTATTATGTCCATTAAATATCTCCTAATAAACTTAAATTAATCGATGTGCCTTAATGAAAACTGCCTTCACACTCAATATCATCAAAGGAAAAAAAACATAATCCTCGGCGTACAACCGAGTACGCCTGTGGTTATGTTGTTTTTTCCGCCTCGATCTTGAGCTCGAATTCAGCTTTCATTAAGGCACGGTTGTAAACTTTTCGAAATACCTGACAAAATATTTTCGCTTCCTCTTGTCCTTCTGGCATTTTCTTAAAGTTTATTTATACTGGTTAATTTGCGAAGCGGACTACATGCTCCCAATAAACTTAAAATCGAAGCCAAGTGCATAATTTACTCCTAAGGTCTGATCATGCAATGAGCAACGATTTCCTATAAAGAACTGCTTTATTGATTAAGCCATCCTTTACGCTTGCTGGATTATTTACCACTCATTGAAAACTGTCGCCTTCTCCAGCTTTCCATCCACATATAAAAATATAGTAGAATCCTGATCCATGGGAAAAATCAGCATAACCTCCTCACCCGGTTTCATGTACCCATCAATCAGGGTGAACTTTTCATTAAAAATTATTACTTCGGCGACCACCTTTTGTTTAAGGAATCCGTCGTCAAGGCGATGCCTGAAAACATGCAACCCGTTCGATTCTAAAAGTCCGCCACCGCCCCCCTGGTCAGGTTTTCTATTAAGAACCAGGTCTACCCTGCCCCCTGCTTTTACCCTGTACCCAAACCTGGGGTCTTGTCCCGTGATCACGTTTTTTGGAAGTTTATGATCATAAACCCGTTTTATCTCACCCAGGGATAATCCATTTTTTTCAATGGCAAGTATTGCCTCATCAAGACCCATGGAAACAAGATCGAACATCTTATATTCGGCAGGGATTTCACCCAGGCTGACAAGCAGGTTCACACACTGACCTTTATTTACAAGGGTTCCTGCCCTGGGAGCCTGCGCAATCACCCAACCGGTTTTGAAAAGGTCTGCGTGTGTTCTTGAAATGCTCCCTGTACAAAGTCCGTTTTCATCAATAATTATTTTTGCCTGTGCGAGTTCAATGCCTGAAAAATTAGGCATCTGCACAGTTGATGTTCCCTTGGATATTACTACCTGCACCTCCCTGCCCTTTTTGATGGTATAGCCGGGCATGGGATCCTGGAATATCACAAAGTTTTTCGGGACACTCACATGGAAGTCTGCCCCCTTTACCTTTGTGTGGAGATCCATTTCTGACAGAACTTCAAGCACGGTGACAACGTCCTTACCCGTAAGATCAGGCACGACAACGGTATCCTCGCCCTTTATTATAAAGGTCATTGTGTAATAGGCACTCAAACCAGCCAAAAGCACAAAAACACCGATAAGAAAAAATATTTTAAATATCCGAAATAACATATTTAATGCCGATTCAACCCTAATTTTTGTTCATTATCAGACTATACACTTTTTCAAGTATTAAAGTATATAATAATCTTGTAATGATTTGCCAAGCGAAAATTGCACAGACATGATATTTTGTTGAAAATCTTTCATTGCTATCACTTATATTTATGGTCGATATGAAATAGCAGCAACCAGTTTGATCAAGTGTACGTCACATTTTTTTCATTTCCTTTTCCAGCACCTTTTCAAAGGGAACGCCTGCATGGACTTTAAAACCGCAGGTGGCTGGAAGTGGGGATTCCATGTAGTAGACAGCTTTTCCAGGGAACTCCCGACAGATGTCTGGTCGGTTTTCATAGTCAGTGCAAAGATTGTCTTCACCAAAGTTGGTGCATGAAAAATCAAGCACGTTATTACTGTTTTTTCCAATAACACGAAACTTTGCAATACTTGGATCCTGAGCTGCGATTTTATTGAACTTGCGTTCAGACCTTATCCATAAGCCTTCGTGCCGAATATTTATCCTGCGGCAACACTCCCCGCAATTAATACACCGACCTGAAACAACCACTTCTTTCCCGGTCAGCTTCAGGTGCAGATATTTAATGAATCCATATAAAATTGAATACATGATCCCCAATCATGCCCAAGGTAGCCAAAAGGTGTATCCCCGGGACTTTTCGCCAATATTTTTATGTCATTTTTTTCCCTATTGCCTCAACCACAAGGGCGAGCTCATCCATGAGTTTGTCAAACTGTTCCGGGTATAAGGACTGGTAACCATCTGACATGGCGATTTTAGGATTTGCATGAACCTCTATCAACAGGCCGTCTGCGCCACAGGCAGCTGCTGCCTTTGCCATTGGAGCTACATAATCACGCACACCAGTACCGTGAGATGGATCAACCACAACTGGCAAATGGGTCTTCTCCTTCAGATACGGTATCGCATTGAGGTCAAGGGTATTTCGGGTAGCAGTCTCAAAGGTTCTGATACCCCGTTCGCATAAAATAACATTGCCGTTACCTTCGGAAACTATATACTCTGCCGACATCAACAGGTCATCCGCAGTTGCGGCCATGCCCCTTTTTAGAATAACCGGCTTTCTGCTCTGTCCAACTGCCTGTAGAAGACGAAAATTCTGCATGTTTCTTGCCCCGATCTGGAAAGCATGAGCGTATTTCTCCACCTGGGCAACGTCACCAGCCTCAACAACCTCGGTTACTGCCGGCAGTCCAGTCTGATTTGACACATTGTTTAGAATTTTTAAGCCTTCAAGCCCAAGGCCCTGAAAGCTGTACGGGCTTGACCTTGGCTTATAGGCTCCGCCACGAATACCGTGCGCCCCGCTTTTCTTTACTGCATTTGCGGTCGCAAGCATTATTTCCTCCGCCTCTACAGCGCATGGCCCGGCAATCACGGTGAAATTGCCACCGCCAATCTTTGCGCCGCCAAGGTCTACAACAGTGTCTTGCCTTTGCAGTTCCCTGCTGACCATCTTAAAGGATGTCAGAATCGGGGTAACTTTTTCCACCAATGGGTGACTTTCAATATGGATCTTTCCCAAAAGTCTCTCGTCACCTATGGCACCGAGTACGGTTCTCTCTACACCTGGCATGTACAATGGTTTCAGCCCGGCAGACTCTATCAATTCCAGCAACTCATCTGCATCTGCTTTTGTAGCATTCGGTTTTAATACTATTATCATTCTTAAATATTCTCCCTGCAATTTTTTTGAAATTAGGTTTAAACGATCAATAACACTTTTAATCAGTAGTGTCCCGTTAAAAATCGAATAATTTCAATTGGATTTGGGC
>JAOZSB010000113.1 GCA_029939895.1 Desulfobacterales bacterium | reverse complement strand
TTAAATATTTTAAAGTTCATTTTCATCGTCCTTTTTTTTTAAGTTAAAACCATATTGCTTTTAATATTGGACGGGTCTTCTATCCTGATAGATCAAACAACTATTAATACCATATAAAATACAGAATGGATAATCAATTCAGAAGATCATGCAAAAAGCTGGATTTTAAAATATATTGAAATATTTTATCATAATAAAAGCAAACGTTTTTTATCTTGGGCTTGACAGTCCTCAGGTTTTGTAAATATGTATAATAAAATAATCTACGAGAATGCAGTCGTAACGTCAACCTAAAAATAGCCCCAGGAATTCTGGAGATACTTAATTACGACAAATCACAGGTTTCATCGGCCCGGCCTGCGAGCTTAAAGGGCTGACGGTCATATGATGAGCCTGAAAAGGTTCCTGGTGATTTCCTTTCCATGCGAAAAAAAAATATCATTCCATTTTTGAACCCTCAATATCCTCAAGATATTGTTGACATGGGCAATAATATCAGATAAATTAAAACTTTTGGACTTTTCAACTGGAGGATGAATTGAAAGATTATATATGGACAGACAAACCGCTTGAAACTGCGTTCCCAATAGCCAAACCCGGATACCCGTATATTGGGGCGGCAGCGTTTATAACACTGGTACTGGCAATAGTTGGTTTCAAGTGCCTTACTGTGATTGGAATTATTGTAACATTTTGTATTTGCGGCTTTTTTCGTGACCCGGACAGAGTGGTTCCAAACAAGGACAAATGTGTGGTTTCCCCGGCAGACGGCAAGGTCATAATAGCGGAGATGGTCGAGTCCAATCCGTATATTGAGGGTCGCTGCATCAAGGTGAGTGTTTTCATGTCGGTGTTTAACGTGCATGTAAACCGGATACCCTATGATGGCAAGGTTTCGCTTATTTCCTATCACCCTGGTAAATTCGTAAACGCAAGCCTGGACAAGGCATCAAGCGACAACGAGCGAAATGGAATTGTAATAGATGTTGACAAAAAAACAAAAATTGGCTTTGTACAGATCGCTGGTCTGGTTGCAAGGCGCATTGTATGCGGGCTGTCAGAGGGTGATGTGGTCACCAAGGGAAGGCGATTCGGGCTAATTTGCTTTGGTTCACGGCTCGATGTATACCTGCCCGAAGACACAAAGCTAAATGTGCAGTTAGGCGACAAAGTCTCTGCGGGTACGAGCATACTCGGATTTTTACAATAGAACGGAGCCACGAGGAACTTTTGTAACTGGCTCGAACGGATTTTAAAAAAAAATAGGATTGGAATAGGACAAACAAAATGGGAAAAGATTACAAGATAGCGGTTGTTGGAGGAGATGGAACAGGCCCGGAAGTTGTGGCTGAAGCAGTAAAGGTTCTGGACAAGGTTTCAGAAAAGGCTGGATTTAAGCTTAATTACACCCACTATGACATTGGTGGAGATCAATACCTGGCATCTGGCGACGTGCTGCCGGAGACATCTGTTAAAGGGCTTGAAAAGTCTGACGCTGTATTGCTGGGAGCCATTGGGCATCCTGACGTAAAACCGGGGATACTCGAAAAAGGCATCCTTCTCAACCTGAGATTCCGTTTTGACCAATATATTAATCTGCGGCCCGTAAAGCTGTATGAAGGCGTTTACACCCCCATCAAGGACAAGGGACCAGAGGATATTGATTTTGTAGTTGTTCGTGAAAACACCGAAGGGCTTTATGCAGGTGCTGGCGGAACCCTGAAAAAAGGAACCAGCGACGAGGTTGCCATTCAGGAGTCTATCAACACAAAAAAAGGCGTGGAGCGTTGTATCCGCTATGCTTTTGAATATTGCAGAAAACGGGACAAAGCAAAAAAGCTTACCCTGTGCGGCAAAACAAATGTTCTGACCTTTGCCTTTGATTTGTGGGAAAGAACTTTTTATGAAGTAGCAGAAGAATACCCGGACATAGAAACCGACTACGCCCATGTTGATGCAATCTGCATGTGGATGGTGAAGAACCCGGAATGGTTTGATGTTATTGTGACCGACAATATGTTCGGCGACATCATCACCGACCTTGGCGCAATGATCCAGGGTGGAATGGGAATTGCCGCAGGAGCAAATATAAATCCAGAGGGTGTTTCCATGTTCGAGCCAATCGGCGGATCAGCCCCGAAATACACTGGCAAGGGCGTGATAAATCCTTTGGCTGCAATCATGTCTGGTCAGCTTATGCTTGAAACTCTGGGCGAAAATGAAGCTGGTAAATCAATAGAAGATGCTGTAATGAAAGTGCTGACAAACGATGTAAAGGACGTTGCAGCCGGAAAAATGGGTTGCTCCACCAGCGAAGTTGGCGACCTGGTGCTTGGATATATATAAAATTCAAATAAATAATATTATAAGGCTGGCCTGGTTGCTTTCGAACATAGCTAATTCCGGGCCGGTTGTTATTAAACAAGATGAATAAAGAGGTAGGATGATGAGTGCAAAGAAAGTGAACGTGGCAATTGCAGGTGCTACGGGTGCTGTTGGTAACCAGATGTTAGAATGTCTTGAGGAGAATGATTTTCCAATCAATAATCTCAAGCTGCTTGCTTCGGAGAAATCCAGGGGCAAAAGGCTTGAATATAAGGGCGAAACATTAAAAGTTGAGGTTCTGGAAGAAGACTCCTTTAAGGGCGTTGATATAGCGATTTTTTCAGCAGGCGGCGGAACCAGCAAGAAATTCGCACCCTGCGCTGCGGCAGACGGCTGTATAGTTGTTGATAACTCCAGCGCGTGGAGAATGGACCCGGATGTTCCCCTGGTAGTTCCAGAGGTGAACCCCCATGCAATAGCCGACTACACAAAAAAGAATATAATCGCAAATCCAAACTGCTCCACCATACAGATGGTGGTCGCACTTTTTCCGATTTACAAAAAATCTGGAATAAAACGGATTGTAGTCTCAACATACCAGGCTGTTTCGGGAACCGGAAAAAAAGCCATTGACGAACTGGTAGAACAAACACGTTCACTTATGAATTTTCGTGAGCCTGAAAACCTTGTGTATCCCCACAGGATCGCCTTTAACTGCCTTCCGCACATTGATGATTTTTTGGATAACGGCTACACAAAAGAAGAAATGAAGATGCTTAATGAGACCAGGAAAATATTTGAGGATGACTCCATTGGCGTTACAGCAACAACGGTTCGCGTGCCGGTTATTTATGGTCATTCAGAATCTGTAAATATTGAGACAAAAGAATTTTTATCAGCAGAAGACGTTAAAAAGCTTATGGCTGAAGCCCCTGGCGTGGAACTGGTAGATGATATAGCCAACAATGTATACCCCCTTGCTATTGATGCAGCAGGCGGTGACTTAACTCAGGTTGGCAGGATTCGTCAGGATGAATCCATAGAAAACGGGATTAACATGTGGGTGGTTGCAGATAATATTCGAAAGGGAGCCGCAACTAATGCGGTGCAAATAGCCAGAATCCTGGCCGAAGAATATATATAGCTCCATTAAACAAAGTGGACTATGCTGCGATAGGGCAGCAATAAAGCAACCACGGGAGAAAACATAAAAAAATGGATAAGATACCGATTACAAAAGGGGGCTATGACGCCCTTAAAAAAGAGCTGGAACACCTTAGAACCGTGGCAAGGCCGGAAAACATCAAGGCCATTGAAGAGGCGCGCGCCCATGGAGACTTGAGCGAGAACGCTGAATACCATGCTGCCAAGGATCGGCAGGGCTTCATCGAAGGAAAGATCGGGGAACTCAACTATAAAATTGCAAATGCAGACATTATAGACACAAGCAATGTTTCCAAAGAAAAAGTCTATTTTGGTTCCAGAATTCTTCTTGAAAACCTTGACACAGAAGAAGAAATCGAGTACCAGCTTGTTGGGCCGGATGAATCAAATATTGAAGATGGCAAAATTTCAGTAACTTCCCCCCTGGGTCAGGCCGCTCTCGGCAAGGTTCCAGGTGATGAAGTCGCTGTTCAGGCACCCGGCGGAAAAAGAATATACGAAATTATAGAAATTTTATAATTTTTTTTTTACAAATAGAAATAAAGTACAATTGTCGTTTGCAAAAAAACGACACGGAGGTAACAAAGTGGCACGAATTACTATTGAAGATTGCTTAAAAAGAGTTCCAAACCGTTTTGCGCTGGTTCATATGGCAGCAAAGAGGGTGCGGCAAATCAGGGAAGGCGCAGAATATCTGGTCAGCTCCCCTAAAAACGAAGACATTGTTGTATCCCTGCGTGAAATTGCAGCAGGCAAAGTCTCTGTTAAAATGGACTAACCCCGACTTTTTTGCCACAAGCAAAAGAGACCTGTGAAGCATAAGGCGCATAAGAAGTAAAAATGAGAGGCTCTGCCTACAAAAACCTGAACAGGCTCGTCGGTAAGGCGGTCCACAAGTATGACATGCTATCTGACGGTGACAGGGTTGCCGTTGGACTGTCCGGCGGCAAGGACAGCATGACCCTGGCATGGATTCTCAAGGACAAATTAAAACGCGCACCGATTAAATATGAAGTTTTTCCAATTTATATTGACCCTGGATTTGCAGGCGGTTTTTCTAAGCCCCTGGCGGATTTTTGCAAAGAGCATGACTATGATTACAAAATCGAGCTTACCGATCATGGCATCATAGCCCACAGCGAGGAAAATCGCGAAAACCCGTGCTTCCTTTGTTCAAGAATGCGCAGAAAAAGACTCTTTGAAATTGCAGATGAATTGGACTGCAACAAAATAGCACTTGGTCACAATAAAGACGATTTAATTGAGACCCTTTTTTTAAACATGTGCTATGCCGGAGAAATCAGCACCATGGTTCCAAGCCAGGAGCTTTTCAACGGCAGGTTCACCATTATCCGACCCCTTGCCCACACAGGGGAAGACTTAATCAGGAGATTCATAAAAAAAATGGAATTTCCCAAATTCGTGAACCCATGCCCAAGTGCTACAGATTCTAAACGAACCGAAATAAGGACAATGTTAAGCAGTCTTTATAGAAGTAATCCTAAAATAAAGGGAAACCTGTTTCACGCAATGAGCCGAGTGAATACTGAGTATCTGTTAAAACCATGATTGATATACAAAATCAGTTTGATGACCGTAACATACCCATAAACAAGGTCGGGATCAAAAACCTTAGGTACCCGATCACTGTAAAGGATCGCCAAAAAAAGTTTCAGAACACGGTGGCCCTTATCAATATGTATGTTGACCTTCCCCATAATTTAAAAGGGACGCACATGTCCCGGTTTGTGGAGCTTCTCCACGACCTGAAACCGGAATTTTCCTTAAAAAAGCTTTCTGAACTGCTTGGTAAAATGAAGGAACACCTTGAGGCTGCATCCTCGCATATTGAGGTAACGTTCCCGTACTTTATCGAAAAAACCGCACCAGCATCAGGCTCGGTGGGGCTTATGGATTATTTGTGCAGATTTATCGGTTCAATCGACCCGGAGGGCAACCTTGATTTGATTCTTGATGTGGTTGTACCTGTGACCTCGGTATGCCCATGCTCAAAGGAGATCAGCGAATTTGGCGCACATAACCAGCGGGGCGAAGTGATGCTCAGCACCCGGTTTAAAAAATTCATATGGATTGAGGATATGATTGAGATGGTAGAGTCCTGCGCCTCATGTGACGTATATTCTGTGCTTAAACGCTCCGATGAAAAATGCGTTACTGAAAAAGGTTATGAAAACCCGAAATTCGTTGAAGACATTGTAAGAGATGTTGCAAAAAAACTAAAGGATGACCCAAACATTGTCTGGTTTACTGTGAGTGCAGAAAATTTCGAATCAATACACAACCACAGCGCATACGCAAGCATTACCAGCGACCAGCAGGGCAGCCACAACTACGGAGAAGTAGGCTTCACCAAACTCAGCCGCTTCAGCCCGGTTATTGCAAAGCTTTTTTCAACTTCTTCCAAACCATAAGCCTGCTTTAACTTCTGCTATAAGTACTTGTTTACTACTCTTCAAACTTCTTTAAAGAAGACAGGGTATTGAGCACCAGGCCAAATGCATTCATCCCAGTACCAGCCAGATAGGTGGTTAAGGAAAGATAGGCAATGCCAATTTGAGAAAAGTTCATCAGATTATTGACCACCGGATAAACCCCTAATACCAAAACAAACACCGCTGTGAGTCCACGGTAAATCTTGATGTAGCGAAAATAACCCGCACACAGCGAAAGCAGGTAAACCGTCATTACCGCCCCGCCAACAAATGGAGGGGTTGGTGAGAATGGATCGCCGCCGCCCTGGAGGTGGAAGTAGTTGAGAACATTGAAACCCATCCCAAGACAAAAATAAAACAATTGCAGTAGTAAAAGTGTTTTCAGCTTCATGTTACTTCCTTTTCTTGACGATTTATAAGTTTCAGGTACAAGGCTGATCCCCTGCCCTGCCCGATCTTACAAGGTTTTCTAATAATTAAACTTTGCTTTTTTGTTAATCTTCTGCCAGTGCCTCCTGAACAGAAAAGGTGCTGTTGCATCTTTTATTGAAAAATCTGCTGACAGTGTTTTAGAAAAGCCCATGGCCTCTTCAACATGGCTTGCTGCAAATTCAGCGCATTTAGCTGCAATGTTATCTGCTCCCTTTTGCCAGCCTTCTTCTATTTCAGCAGTCATCCTCTCTTCTGCCTTGTTAATTTGCTCCTGCCATTTTGGGGCAAGCGCGGGATAGTTCATGATCATCCGCCTGTGAACATCTTCGCCTGCCCACCAGAGATTATCATCGGAATAGCTGCCATTTGGCGATCCATAAAGATCAATGGAATTGTCTTGATTAAGAATGGATAATTGATTTTTTTCAATTGATCCAGAAACAATATGCGGCTTGAACAGGCTGAGGCATGGGGCGGATGTGCCGGTTAAGTATACAAGGGGCGGGCAATCTTTTTTCAGAAGTACTACCATAGAGCCTGTGGTTTGAGCAGAAATCAGGCCTCCAGCGTGGAGACAGAGCCGTTCCATGGGTTTTTTACCGGCTATAAAAGGCTGGCAGAATGGATGTTGTAATGATTCGGGTGTATTATGATTTCTCAAAAATCCCATCATATCACGACTTGTAATACTTCCTTTTTTGCTTTGCAGCAGTGCAGAAGAAATCGCCTGCCGTTGTCGCCCCTTTCCAAAGTAAGTATAAATAAAATCGCTGAAGTCCTCCATAAAATCAAGGGATTTGCCTTTTTTTGAATATCCTTTTTCTACTGCATAGTCTTCGAGTCCCTTTGAAGTAATTGTATAATCATTTTTAATTGAAAGTGCATTGGAGATGCCGGCTACATCTTCAACCTTCCTTGCAGCCCAGTGTGCGCCTGCTGTTTCAATGATAAAAGCATCATCACAATCGGCGATTATAAATGCATTGTGATACAGCAGGTCTTCTTCATACCCGCAAACTCCGCCCTGGCCGTACTCTTCAAGAAGCTGAATTATTATATCAAAAGCATTTTTTGCAGTACTGCTTCTTTCAAGGGCAAGGCGGAGTATGTCCATCCCGGTCAGCCCTTTTTTGTTATACTTCTCCTTTGTAAAAACAGCCTCGTTTCCTATTGCAACGCCATGCTCGTTTACTCCCATTTCTGCGCCATACATCCAGAAAGGACGGCAAAGTAATACTGCATTTGTTTTCTCAACCTGTGGAATTTCTATGTAAGCACATTTTACTTTTTCGGAAACGTCATGATCCTGCGCTGGAACAAAAGTAACCACCTGCGCCTCGTTCGGCTCCCTGTCGGAGTTTTTTGCAAATATCATCTCCTGATGCAGTGTTGCAGATGGCGTTGCCACCATTGTATCACACATGATCCCCCCTTATGTTATACTTCTCTGGTACGTTGTTTACTTTATCGTTTTATATTTCCAGGCAAAAGATATTCATAGCGTTTGCCAAGAAGCTTTGTTTTAATCCATCGGTCAAGTTTACGAAATGCCAGAAAAAGGCTCCAGATGAGTTTATCTTCTTTGTAGTAGCTCTCAACCTCTTTTATCGTGAGTTCCGGCTGGTTCTCTGGTAGATATCTGTTGATGATGCTGATTGTTTCTGCTATCAAATCTTGTTTTTGCTCCTTAAAAAGATTTGCTGCCAGATCAATGCAGACAAGGCGAAAGTCGTAATACCGCTCCATTACGTCGGACAGGAAAAATGCACGAATTATCCAGACCAGAAAAGACGGACAGCTTTTAAGCATCAGCTCTGGATTCTGCTGCTCAATGCCATCAATCTTGAAAAGAGGCGTACTTGTATCAATGTAGTTGAGGGTATTATCTTCAAGGCGAACCCAGTTGGAAAGCTGCCCGTCCAGGGCAAGTTCCATTGCCGGGCCTGCTGCATTGTTATACTTCCAGACCTTTTGCATCTCTTCAATAATCTGCTCGATCAGCGCCAGGCTTGCATCTTTTTCAAGTGTGTGGATCAGCTTATGGCAGAACTGCTCACCCTTTAATTGCTTTTGAACTATATACAATGAAACTGGCCGCCCTTTTGTGTCTACTACCAGGGACTCATGTTCAGGAATTGTCAGCCCGGCCTGGCTCAACAATTTGCAGTACTCGCCATGCTTGCTGTCGTAGTCTTCTGCCTGATCGACAGAATCAAAAATCGGCATCCGTTTATACACAAGGGAAGTATCGTCTTTGATCTGAAAAATTGCTGATATTTCACCATAGCCGATAATTTTTCCCGGCACGGTTGAGGCGTTGATATCAAGGGGATTAAGGCCTGCCTCAAATTCGCTTAATTGCTTTTTATCAATATCCACTTTTCGCTCCTGACATATTTTTTTAATGCAAAAAACTACAGGCCAAGAAACTGTTTTGCATCACCAAGCCCTTTATCGACCCGCTCAAGAATGTCGTCTGCAAGCGGTTTATCAATTATCAGCGGTGGAAGAAGCTGGCTTACGCATGGGTTATTATTTGCATAGACACTGAGCAGACCGTTATCATACAGGGTTTTAGACATCACCAGCCCGCAGTTTTCATTCACCATTTCAATCCCCATCATAAGACCAATCTGCCGCAGACCCTTTAGGATTGTCGGGTGTTTTTCCTTTAAAACCTTAAATCCGTTTCGGAATACTTCTGCCATATCCTGAACATTTTGTAGAAATTCCGGGCTTGAAGATATGTCAAGTACTTCCATTGCAGCGGGGCAAGCTACCTCTGCGCCTCCAAACGTTGAAATATGGATAAAGGGATTGTTGTGGAAAAAATCCTGCAACTCAGGCCCAAAACATGTGGCGGTCATGGGATACATGCCCCCGGACAGGCCCTTGCCGATAACCATGATGTCGGGTACAACATCAAAATGCTCTATCCCCCACATGCGCCCGGTACGGCCCAGCCCGGTCTGAACTTCATCAATTATCATCAATGCGCCATGGTCTTTGCAGGCCTGTTTTGCATAGCTGAAAAAATCATCTTCAGGAATAGGCATCCCCAGTGTTGCAGGGATGGTTTCAAAAATTACTGCTGCAGTATCACTGTCGAGCGCATTTGAAAGTGCTTCTTTATCATTAAAGGGTATCTGCTCAAAGCCTGGCGGGTTAACCCCAAAGGGCGTTCTGTACTGCTCGTCACCCGTGGCAAGTGCCAGCCCGGTATGCCCGTGGTAGCCCCCCTTTGCAGAGATCACCCTGTTTTTTTGCGTGTAGCCCCTTGCCAGCTTGATCGCCAGATCAATTGCTTCTCCCCCGCTAACGCCAAAAACAGTATAAGTAATGTCACCCGGGTTCAGCTCTGCCAGCCTTTGTGCAAGTATTGCCCGGTTTTCGCTGACCAGGTGATGGTTGCCCATGTCGAATTCGTCCATCGACTGTTTTAGTTTTTCTATGATTGCCGGGTTGCGATGCCCCAGGTTAAACACCCCGCCATTGCAGTGACAGTTGATGAGTTTTTTATCCGATGCTGCATCCCACACATACGCACCCTGCCTGCGCCCGAAGACAAACTCGATTCCCACGCTTTGAAAAAAATCTGCTTTTCCAGAAGAAACATGATTCCTGAAAGCCTTAAAAATCTCATCCCTGTTTTTTTTGTCAGCATCTTGCATGGTCTTCCTTTCAAATATTTTTGGCCTTCATGCCCACACTGCCTTCAAGCTCAAAAATGGGTTGCTTTATTTATCTTTTTTCAACTTTTTTTTAATTGCTTCATAATACTCTTCTTCGTTTTTTATTTTAATTTTTTCAAATGTACCGTTACTTAGTAGCTTTTTTATAATGGCATTGATTTTCGGCAGGAGTTTTCTGAATTTTGATTTTTGTGAAATTGATACATATACATTTTCAACTACTACTGATTTTTCAAGAATTGTTATTTTTTCCCTTATCCCCATTGTTATCATTTTGTGGATCGCTGGATATTTTCCGAAAACAACATAGTCAACCCTGTTGTTTGTCAGCATAATAAAGGCTCGCTCAAGATCGTTAACCCTGTGAACATTCAGCTTCTCTTTAACATAATTATTAAACTCATTGCCAAAACTTTCCTTTCGTATAGTAACTCCCTGTTTTCCGATGAGGTCTTTCCAGTCTTCGAATTTGAAAACCTTGTCTTTCATGGTATAAACAGATATTTGATCTTCCATATATGGAATAGTGTAGTCCATATACTTTGCTCTCTCATCTGAAAAATATCCACCGTTAATAACATCTATTTTCCCGTGTTCACATTCTTTTAAGGCTCTTGCCCATGGTGCCTGTTTGAATTCAACCTCGATATTGAGTTCCGCAAATATTGCAGTAACTAAATCCGGCCCTACCCCCTTAGATGTTTCACCAGCGGTATATGAAAATGGAGGATATTGTGGATGGCCCGCTGAGATCAGTTTTTCCTGTGCATGGCTATGAACAGATGACAAACACAAAAATACTGCAATAATCATTTTAAATTTCATTTTCACATCCTTATGCTTGCATGATGGATTAAAAGATACCCATTAGTTGTTTAACAAAACCTTGCTTAGCATGTTCTCGCAAAAAAAATTATTTAAGTGCTTCACAATGGCAATACAGACTGATATTTCGATGTTTTTTTTACTATATCGCACTTATGGGTTAAGACACAAGATGTTTATATTTATAGATTTCAAAGTGGTGATTTCAATACTGCAAACGGAGATACTTACAATGATGCGGCTGCATGACCAGCAGAAGACGTTCCTGATATAATGAACTCTTGATGGGTGAAGTAAAAAAGGGGGTGGTTGCCAATGGGGTAACCAGCCTTGCCACATGCTCACAAAACAAGCACATGGCGCAGCTGGTTTACTGATTCCAGAACGTGACTCATCAAGTCTTAGATAGCTGCTATATAAGGCGCAATCTTTGCAATTGCTTCGGCTGCTTTTTCAATTGTTTTAGCAACCGTTTCTACAAATTCAGCTTCCTTATCGATTTTTTCTTTTGCAGACTTTGCAGAATCAGTTACTTCCTTGAGAAGAGCCTGGGCCTCTATGAATTCCTTTGTATCTTCCTGAAGCACCTTGTCCCTTAGTTCTCGAGATATTTCCTTAAGTTTATTGCGTTTATCAAGAATATGTTCTCCAAGTTCATCATTGGTACAGAGCGTCCATAATTCATTAAGCTCAACTATTGCAGAAGTAAGGCCAGATAATTCACTCATTATATTCACCTTTTATGTTTTGTTAAAAGTTTTTGCTTTTTTTTCACACCCAATTTTTTCTTACGGCATGCAAACTATGCCTGTTCCTTTTTTAAAACCAATCTCAGTTTCACATGAAACCATCAATGCTTCCAGATCGTCAATATGGCTTGCTAAATCATTCAATTTTCCAATTGCAGATACTATTTCATCACTGGTGAATTTATTTTTTTCAACCTCTTTTTTCATCGTTGAGTGTGCGACCTTTACTCCCTTAATTGCTTTTACCGCCTGAACTACAAACGCATTAGATGACTGCATCGTAAGATATTTTTCATATATTTCCTGAAAAGCTTTATTTTTGTCCTTTTCCGTTGCTGTGGAAACAGTTGAATTATAATCTTTTATGTAGCTTGCAATTTCAGTGCTCCTCATTTCGTATAGGCCTTTTTCAAGCTCAGCTTTTGTAAGTTTATTGGCAATCAAATCACACATCGACTGGACAGCAGGGTTAGCCTCAATAATAATTTTTCTAGGAGCTGTTTCTAAAAAAAGGAAAAAAACTTAAAATAAGTATAGACATTCAA
>JAOZSB010000461.1 GCA_029939895.1 Desulfobacterales bacterium | reverse complement strand
TGATTCCTGATATACTTCACATTCTTCACAGGTATCAATTCCACCGCCTGCTTTGCCTTTTAGTATTCTGGGGCAATGAACAATAACTGCGCTTGAACCTGCAATTGCCCAGCATGCACCATCTTTATAATCAGAACATCCGGTATGGGAGGGGCAGGATGTGCGGTCACATTTTCGCATTGTCTGGCACGACTGTGTACGGTTTTCATCAAATATCTGTGTGAGATCACCCCTTGCAATGCTGTCAATACGCAGAGTAATTGCATCTATGGGGCGTGTAATGGAGCGTGAAATAAAAAATGTCAGGGCAACAATGCCCATTAGAATTAAAAAAGTAATAAGAGAGTTTATATTTTTGCCATTGCTTATTGCAGAATCAATATTAAGCATACTGGAGTCGAGAGTTCTTGCCTGAGAATGCACCAGCTTTGCAATGCTTTTGTTTAATGTTTTTGCAAGGGGCAGATACTCGGCAATAAACATGTTTCCTGCGCCTGGCCCGTCCTTGATATATATCTTCGCAAGGTCTTTTCCCTTTTCAAAAAATTTTGAAAAATTGGCATTTATTTTTTCAAGTTCTACAATGCTGTTTTTATCATTATGTTCAGAAAAGTGCTGATTAAAAGAATTGTAGTGCTTTGTAAATGTTGCTGCATGGAGCTCTGCTTTTTTAATGCCATCATCATAGCCGTCAGCGCCCCTAGTTACAGAAATCGCAAACAACCACTGCTGAACCTCGATAACTGCAATCTGCATGTCCTTTGCCTTTAGCGCAAAAACAATTGAATCGGTTCTGCTTGCTTCTGTAAGCCGGCCCACCTTGTTGCCGTATATTTGATTTACCAGAATAATCACAGGCATGAGAATAATAAGGCAAATCGGAATAAGCCCTAATCGTTTACTTATTGAAAGCTTCATGTTTGCTACTCCTCTTAAAAAAACTTAAATGTTGTGTCGAAGCCAATGCTTAGTTTATACCGAATATCTGGTTATGAAAAAAGCAAAAAACTCCTAATAATCATAAAATTTTAACGAAGGTTTTTACTTAGTTTATACCGAATATCTGGTTATGAAAAAAGCAAAAACCTACTGGTATGGTGTGGATTGAAATTTAGTAATAAAAACCCATTTCAAAGTTTTACTTGAAAAAATAAAACTCGTTTTTTGTCAGCAAAATGACATTGAAATTTGAAATCTGGGTTGATGAAAATCTATGTTAATTTAAATTAGACGTAACACCTTATAAATATTCCTGCAACAAAAAAAACAGGTGCATGTATGACAAATTTTGTTTTTATTAATGATAACATAACCACAAGAGCATGTGGGGTTGTCAACCATTTACATTTCCCGTAAATGCATTATTCAAATTTTGTAATATAAATTCAGAGATGTGGGTTGGTTTGTGCAGTTAATATATGCAGGCATCTAAAATGGAAAGCACGTCTGCCAGCAATTCATCATTACTTTTATCTATGCGTTTGGCCTTGCGGGCGCGAAAGTCAATTGATTTGACCTGCTCGACCATGATAAATCCGGTCAGCTTGCTTTGCTTTGGAATTGGAACATGAAAGGGGAACTTTCGGTCAGTGTTAGTAATCGGACACACCATAGCCATGCCAGTGCGTTTGTTAAACAGATCCTTGCTTACAACAAAACCTGGTCTCCGTCCTTTTTGCTCATGGCCGGATTGCGGATCAAAGGTAACAGCTATTATGTCTCCCTGCTTTGGAACAAAAGCCGCCATCTACCATTCCTCCCTGCCGACTGGTTCATCCCGGTCTTCTTCGCCTGGCTGGTAGTTTTCGGGAATGCGGGCCAAAAGTTCCTCAAGGTTGTAACGGCCTCGAATCCGTTTAATCGGCTCTATGGTGATAGTGCCGTCTTTTACCCTGACATCCACCTCGTCACCAACATCAAGGCGGGCATCCGCAAGAATGCTTTTTTTCAGCCTGAGTCCCTGGCTGTTGCCCCATTTTTGAATTTTTGCAGGTTTATTAAGCATTCGTTCATCTCCTCAATTGTATATACTAAGTATATACAATTTTGGCGAAACAATCAAGGATTACTTATTGGATAATCTCTGCCATTATTTATTGTCATTAATATGTGCTTGAACTTGTCTGAACATTTGGGGGTAGTGTTTTTTTCTTCTTATTAAATTTCGCATTTCATTTTTGTCTAAATATGCAAATGACTGTGGCGGGGCTGATAAGGTTTTGCATTTTTCTAAGGGCAATGGGTTCTTGAGTTGAAGTGGATTTTCAAGCATATAACATTTACCAACCTTGTACTTATTATAGTATTTTGAAAAGTCATCATAACTGATAAATCCATATTTACCAAAATCGTGCCACAAATTTTTAGGTGAATCTACAATACATTTGACTACATCACAATATCCTAAAATTTTTTGATCAGGTTTTGTCGAATAAATTACGATTTTTTTTATCTTAGCGGGGACTCCGTTGCGCCTAAATTCAACTGTTTTTTTTCCGGATAATATTGCGTGAGCATATATTGGATTTATTGACAAAATAATTATATCCTTAGTTTTGTTTTTATCCATTGAGTACCCTCTTGACTTAATTTCGTAATTGATTGTGGTGCGCCCTTAATAACACCGGAATCTTTAAGTTCGCTAAACCGTATTAGACTTTTTAATCCTTTAACATATCTAAACCTGATAGCCAATGTTGTTTTTTTGCATTTTTTTATTATTTCATCATAACTGTATACCGTTCGCGATCCAACTCGCCTTACTATTTCATTTGGGCTTGATGTCCTAAATGAATCTTCGACAACACATACTGCCGTAATTCCTGCTGCAAAACCAGACCGATAAAATAAAATATTATCACCTGATTTAATTTGTTTACTATTTGAATGACAAAGATATGCTTTTTTAATGCTATTTCCACATGGGCGTATTCCATCAAACAATGACAATTGCCTTCGTTTTTCAAGCTCAGGAAATAGGTCATTATGGAAAGAGGGTTTTATTGGAACAATAAATGTATTGTTATCTTGAAACAAAACTTTTCTTGGGCCATATTTAATATGAAATTCTAAAGGCGATAATTCTTTAATTTCTTGTAATGTAAAAGAAAGTTTTTTAAATACTATAAATTCGCCATTATCATTTTGGTTTTCATAAACCATGAATCCGAATGTTTCTGAAAATGCGATTAGTAGTTTCGATAACCTAAAAATGACCCACCTGGGGTCAAAACGATAACGTAAAA
>JAOZSB010000112.1:8590-12245 GCA_029939895.1 Desulfobacterales bacterium | reverse complement strand
TTTCTTTTGTAATAATTAGTTCTGTCAGATAGTTGCAAGCTGCATTAAAAAAAAAAGGGTTCAATTTGGATTCAAGAAGACACTTTGCAACTGGTTTTTTAAAAAATCAAACTCCAATTGTCATGTTATCTATCAGCCTTGTTTTATCAAACTTCACAGCCAGGGCCATAAGAACCGGCCCTTCTATTGCTTCAACGTCTTCAAGTGTTTCAGGGTTGCAAATTTTGATGTAGTCTATATCGGTTCCATCAAATGATTTTATAAATTCAACTGCCTGTTCAAGTATTTTTTGGGCATCACGCTCACCTGAATTTACTTGCTCCTGTGCATTAAGGAGCGATTTATGTACACAGACAGCATCTTTTCTCTGTCGGTCATTAAGGTATGCATTTCTGGAACTCATGGCAAGCCCGTCTGCTTCCCTCACGGTTGGGCCGGTAAGTATCTCAATGTCATAATTAAGATCCTTTGCCATCCTTTTGATGACCTGAACCTGCTGAAAATCTTTTTCCCCGAATATTGCCCAATGGGGTTTTACAATATTAAAGAGCTTTGCTACTACAGTAGCAACGCCTCGAAAATGTATGGGCCTTTGCAGGCCGCACAGGTGATGGGGCAGATCGTCAAGTGTTAAATATGTCTGAAACCCATCAGGATAAAGCTGCCCGTCGGGAGGCTCGTATACTGCGTTCACACCGTTTTTTTCACACAGCTCCAGGTCTCTTTCCAGGCTCCTGGGGTACGAGTCCAGGTCTTCGCCAGGTGCAAACTGTGTCGGGTTTACAAAAATGCTGACAATCAATTCGTCACAAAGATTCCTTCCCTTCCTCATTAGAGAAAGGTGGCCTTCGTGAAGAAAGCCCATGGTAGGAACAAAAGCAATCTTGCCCCCTGTGATCCTTGTTTTGTCTGAACGCGCCTGCATCATTTCGGCGGATTTAATTAGTTCGATTGCAGCACCCCTTAATAGATTCTTAGCCATCTAAGTATTTAAATCAAGAATTATTGAAAGTCAAGATATGGATTCAATCAATTCACGGTAATTCTATAAATAATTCCGGTTGAAACCATGGCTTGCACATCCGGCTTAAAATAAGACCCTGCTCTTTACCTGTTATAGCATTGTGTATAAGTAATTCCTGCACCTTTCAGGGTGCATAAAACATCCTGACTGATGCTGATAATACGGGTTTGGATTATGTATTTTTTTTTACGGTTTGGGTAATCTAAGACGATTCTATTTTGCACAACGCCAAATTAAGCCAACGTCTCCACTTACAGCCATGTTCAAAAATTTCAGGGCTTTTCATTGCAGCGATATTATCAGGGGATAGAATGGTTTTAGTTTTAACCCGAATCCATTTTGTCAGCCAGAAAAATTAACCCAGAGATACACAAAACCTTCCTGCGGTAAAGTTTACTTCTTTATCGTCCTTTAATTCATAATATAGATTGAAGGATTAACAGGAAGACCATTCAAGCGAACTTCATAGTGCAGGTGCGGCCCGGTGCTTCTTCCGGTGTTCCCGATAGAACCTATATTATCGCCCCGCTGAACAGTTTGTCCGTGGCTTACAAGGATTTTGTTGAGGTGACCAAAGCGTGTGACCATGCCGTGACCGTGGTCAATAACTATGGTTCTTCCGAGGAGTCCCTTTACTTTAGCGTATGTAACAATACCCTCTGCTGTTGCATAAACCGGTGTGCCTCTACGGGCAGCAATGTCGAGTCCCTTGTGAAATTCCCTGCGGCCTGTGAAGGGTGATGTCCGGTAGCCGAATTTTGAAGTGATCCAGCCCTTTGCAGGGGCAATTGTCGGGGTTGATGCCAGGAGGTTTTTCTGCTCTTCAAGGTGTTTGAGCAAAAGATTAAAGCCCTGTTTCTGGTTGATGGTCGCAAGGCTTAAATTCTCTGTCTGTTCATGCATTTCCCGTACAAGGCTGTTATGTTTCTGGGTGAGTTCAACGCCTGTGTCCAGATCTTCGGGTATGGAACCACCAACACCGAAAAGGTCGCCTGTTTCGCCCTGGTTTTCAAGATTTGCTATAACTCGGATCTTTTTTTCAAAGGTATTAAGTTCTGCTATTTTTGATTTTAAAGAGTTTATTTCGTCTGCAAATTTTTGAATTTGCTGGCGCTGTGTGCCAATATCTTCCTGTTGAACCTGAATAAGGTCACTGAGATTGATTGAGTTCGTGTGAATCGCCTTGAGATTGCAATAGTCGAAGACAACGTAGCCCAGGCCACCCAGGCAGACCAGAAAGCACATTACAGTGAGCTTTATCAAGGTTTTTGAAATGGTGGTTTTCTTGATAGCTGCTCCAGAACTCGAAAAAACAAAAACAGTCAGTTTATTTTGCATAGCCCCAATACTCAGTTTAAATATTAATAATTATTGTCTTAGTGTGAATATCTTTAAAAATATTCCTGCGTTAATCATTAGTAACTTTTTCTTCAAAAATAGAAAAAAAGCTGAAATGTTAGCGACTTAACCGTTATTATCTGTTTAATTATATACAATTTAATAATAATTATAGTACTTTTACCATATTGTGGCACGAAATGTCAAGAAAAAAAATAATTGAAGGGCTAATTTTTTTCAAGGATTAACAAACCTTATAAGAAAGTGTAAGGGGGAACCCGTTGTCCCCCCTTTTTTAGCAAAATAATTTGTAAAAACTTATATCATTCCAAGTTTAAACTTGAGTGATTTCAGGGTGTTCGCCATGAGCATCGTAATTGTCATCGGGCCGACTCCGCCTGGAACAGGTGTGATTGAACCAGCGATTTCCTTGGCTGCGTCAAAATCAACATCACCCTTGAGGATGGCTATTTTGTTTCCGGTTTTTTCAGAGATCTTTTCACCAACCCTGTTAACACCAACATCAATTACACATGCGCCAGGTTTGATCCACTCTGGCTTTACAAGGTCAGGAACGCCTGCAGCAACGATCAGGATGTCTGCGCGCTGGCAATGAGCATCAAGATTTTTGGTTCCAGTATGAACAACAGTTACTGTTGAATTGGCACCAACGCCCTTTTGGAGCATCATGTTGGCAATGGGTTTGCCTACGATATTGGAACGACCAACCACAACAACCTCTGCGCCCTTTGTTTCAACGCCGGCACGGACGATCATTTCCTGGATACCAGCAGGGGTACAGGGGGGAAATTTAACTTCATCACCACCAATCATAAGGCGGCCTACGTTTACAGGATGAAATCCGTCAACGTCCTTGTCTGGGTCGATTGCATTGAGTACTTTCTTTTCGTCAATCTGTTTTGGCAGGGGAAGCTGTACAAGGATGCCGTTGATGCTTTCGTCGTTGTTGTACTTGTCGATAAGAGCAAGAAGGTCTGCCTCTGATATGTCGTTGGGCTGAGAATCCTGTACCTCTGTGAACCCAACCCTGTGAGCGGTTTTAATTTTGAGAGTTACATAGGACATGGAGGCTGGATTTGCGCCTACCAGTATTGTTACAAGCCCTGGAACTACGCCGTGTTTTTCTTTAATCTCGGCGACTTCTTTGGTGATTTCTTCAAGGATTTCTTCGCGAATCACGGTTCCTTTAATAAGTGTTGCTGTCATTTGATTAATCTCCTAGTAAGGTTAAAAATTAAATCGAAGTTTTTTCATAAATAAAAAATCATAAAT
>JAOZSB010000112.1:0-8490 GCA_029939895.1 Desulfobacterales bacterium | reverse complement strand
TCATAAATAAAAAATCATAAATCAAAAATCATTAATCTAAAACTTAAAATCAGCCGCCATACCCCATCAGCCTTGGAAGCCACAGGGCTGCGTCGGCAAAGTAAGTCATGAGGAGCAGTACGGCTATCTGAATTGCAAGAAACGGCATAACTGCCTTTGAAACATAAAGCAGATCCCTGTTAGCCAAAGCACCGGTTATATATAGACTGACACCCATTGGCGGTGTGCAGTAACCGATTGCCAGGTTGACCGTCATTATCAGCCCAAAGTGCATGGGATCAATATTAAATGCGGCAAGCATGGGAAGAAAAACCGGGCCGAGAATCAAGGTTGCTGATATTATATCCATGAACATACCCACAACAAGAAGCAGTGAGTTCATGGCCAGGAGGAATACTATTGGCGATTGGATGCTCGAAAGGACAGCATCTGTTATCTGGGCTGGAATATCCTGCAACGTGAGGAACCTGCCAAAGCAGGTGGCCCCGGCAACGATTATCAGCAGCGTGGCTGATGTAATGGCAGAGTTTACAGTGACTGTTTTTACGTCACTGAGTTTCATTGATTTGTGGATGAAAAGCTCAACTACAAATGCGTAAACGCAAGCTACAACCGCAGCTTCATTTGCGGTAAATACACCAGAAAAAATCCCGCCAAAAATAATCACCGGAAGCATCAGGGACCAGAAACCCTCCCTTAATACTGACAGTGTCTCTCTAAGGCTTGGAACCGGCATCTTTACTATTGTCTTGTCTTCCCTGAAATAGATATAGGTATATAAGCAGACTCCAAGAATGATAAGCACTCCCGGCAGCAGTCCTGCCAGAAAAAGACCCTCAAGGGAAACATTGCTTATCATGCTGTAGAGAATCATCCCGATACTTGGAGGTATGATAACCCCAAGGTTTGGGGAAGTTGTCATGAGTCCGAGGGTGTATTTTTCAGGGTAACCGTTATCAAGCAGGGCAGGGATCATGAATCCGCCCAAAGCTACAACAGTTGCAACGGTTGAGCCTGATATTGCACCAAAAAGGCCGCAGGCAACAACTCCTGCCATGCCGAGTCCTCCGGGGAGCCAGCTTAAAAGGGTGTTGGCTACCTTGATGAGCTTTTCCACGATGCTTCCTGCTGTCATAATATTACCGCAGAGAATAAAAAACAGCACCACCACAAGGGCAAACTTATCCATGCTGCGAAAAACCGTCTGGGCAAGGAACAAAAT
The DNA here is from genome assembly GCA_029939895.1 of Desulfobacterales bacterium. Classification (GTDB taxonomy): domain Bacteria; phylum Desulfobacterota; class Desulfobacteria; order Desulfobacterales; family JAOZSB01; genus JAOZSB01. The sequence continues at coordinate 7,268 of JAOZSB010000112.1, read as the reverse complement.
GGGGACATCTGTAAAAAGCAGGAAACCAGCCACTGCGGTAAAGAAAAGGCACATGAAGACCGGGACGTATGCTGCCATTGCGCCCAGTAGAATCAATAAAATTATTATGTTGCTGTATTCCATATCTAAATCGCTTGTTCCTGTGCTTACTTTGTATGAAGGAGACCGTAAATACTTACTCTTTCATATTTCGCTGTGGGCAGAAAATAAACTCATAAACTGGTCTGCCCATGGCAGTTTGTATCAGGCATTGAAGCTTCTGCCGATGGTTACGGCATATCTATAAAGGTTTCCCTGCCTGTAAAATCAAGGTACATTATCTGTACTGTCCTTATAAACATCATAACTCCCATCAGGGGAAGAATTGCGTAAAGATAAACCAGAGGAATCTGGAGTATTATTGTTTTCTGGCCCGTGGCAAGCTGCTGGACAGCCATCAGCCATCCGTAGTACATCATCATGCCCGCAAAAAGTAATGTCATAATGTTGCTGAACAGATTGAGGGGCATTTTCAAGATCGGGGCAAGCTGCACAAGGGCATCAATTTTTATCATGGAACGTTTTCGAATTGCGGCACTGCACCCTATAAAGGTTGTGTAAATAATTACCTCCCTGACAAGTTCCTCGGACCAGGCAAGGGAATAATTAAAGCCGTAGCGCAGTACAACATTGGCAAAAAGTGCCAGGAGGGCAACGATAACGGTTATGAAAAGTGTCCAGTCCTCAAAAAAAGTAAGGGCTTTATCTGCTATGTGAAGTATTTTTCCAAACATGATTTTTAAAAACCAAAAGTAATTTAAAGGTTTACCTTAAAAATACAGGCCGTTATCAACATGCAGGGCGTTCACCCAGCATGGAAAAGAAGAATCTATAACATAAAAAAACAGGGGCTTCAACAACTTATGAAGCCCCTGTAAAAAAAAATATTTTAAATTAACTCTATGGTTTGTATTCCATGAGCTCCTGAACTTCCTTGAGGAAGTTCTTTGGGCGGTATTTGTCGCCAGCATTGACCTTGTTTATTTCTCCAGCATATTTTTCGTGGACAACATTGCCCTGCTTCTGGAGTGTTTTCATTTCAGCATCAGAAAGCTTGTAAAATTTAATGCCACTGGCTTTTGCTTTTTCGATTTGCTCATCTTCCTGAACCCTGGTCTGTTTTCTTATATCGGCACTTACATCATGGATAACCTCTACAAATGTTTTTTGAAGGTCAGCCGGAAGTTTGTTGAACCATGCCTTGTTAAACAACCAGATAAACAGGCCCTGTGCGTAATTGATCTGGGTAAAGTTTTTGGCGATCTCGAATTTTTTTGTGATGTTGCAAACCATTGGTGTGTGGTCAAGACCTGTGATAACACCCTGTTTGAGGGAGACCGGAACGTCTGGCCAGGGCATAACAACCGGGTTGAATCCCCATTGTCTGTAAAGAAGCTGATTAACTGCTGCCTCAGCAATGCGATACTTGACCTTTTTTGCGTCTGCTATGTTTTTTACAGGAATTGTTGTGGCCCAGCCATAGTTGCCGTAACCAGTGATATCAAGACCCATAATGCCCTGATGATCCATTGCCATCATATAGTGATTAAAAAGTTTTTTGTCGGCAATAAATTTGTCGAGTTTGTCAAAGGAGTTTACGAGAAAGGGCAGGTTTATCATGCCGAATCTTGGGCCCATGTTGGTGGATGCTACGGAGCTGCATCCCATACCCTGGATAACACCCATCTGGAGCTGATTAAGAACTTCAACTTCGCCGCCAAGCATTGAAAATGGCTTGTAGTCAAAATATATCTGTCCGTTAGTTCTTTTCCATAGCTCGTCACGAAATGCGAATCCAGCATAAACACCCTTTATTACCGGGTGAGAAACATTGGACACAATACATTTGTATTTTGCGCCTGAGGGGTCAAAGGCTGGTTTCCATGCATCAAGAGAAGGTTTCTTTGCGATGGCAGGCAACACTAACATGAGTGCTAAAACAATTGACAATACTGCGATGAGTGTACTCTTGCGGATCATTTTGGTCTCCTTTATTAAACCTTGGTTAAACCTTGCATTAAGCCTTGATAAAATATGTTCTGCCGAAATTCATCGGCCTGGTATCAAATCTGATATCAAATATTGTAACGGGTCTAATTGGTTCTGCCCAAATATGCATGGGCATTGGCATTCCATGAAATAACGAAAAAATACAAGAAAAAGTTTTAATAAACATCAAAGAATATTCAAATACTAAAGGGGACGGGAACCTGTCAAGTTTAAACTGCATTGACATGCCGAATATTGAATTATGCAGTTGTGATGGATTTTATCAGCAACAATAAACAGCGCATTCCCTGTTGACCTGACCAGCATAATGCCGCATAATTTAGTTTATACTAAAAAAAATCTGGTAGCTTAAAGGTTACGCAAGGATATTTAAAGTACATTTTCATGCTTTATCAATAAGGCGGAAAATCATAAGGGAGGCTTATTATGACAGTCAGCACAGGGATTATAATCGGCGGATTGCTCAGCGTTGCGCTTGCAATATTTCACTGTTCTTTTTACAATTTTTTTAATTGGAAAGATGATCTGAAAAATGTTTCTGCATTGAATGGCAGGTTGTTCCTGACCCTGCATATTGGATTTATTGTTGTCTTTTTATTTTTTGCATTTCTTTCATTTGCTTATACAGAAGAACTAAGCCAGTGCAATGGGCTGGCAGGAATTATTACTGGATTTTATGCTTCAATGTGGCTGTTTAGAACAGTATGGCAGGTAACATATCTAAAACAATTTAAAAAAGAACACCCTGTATTGCACTATCTTTTAATCGTGTGGTTCCTGGTGCTTCTTGCAGCATACACTGCTCCTGTAGCTGTAAAATTTTTATAAGGAGTTTTTTTGCTTATTTCACAATCATCGCTTCGTTAAAACATTTAAGTTTATTAGGAGTTTTTTTGCTTATTTCATAACCAGACCTCTGGTATAAACTAAAGGTTTGGCTTCGACAAAACATTTAAGTTTATTGGGAGCATGTAGTCCGCTTTGCATATTAACCAACATTAATGAACTTTTTGTCAGGCACACCGACCCCGAAAAGTTTACAACCGTGCCTGAATGAAAGCTGAATTCGCGCTCAAGATCGAGGCGGAAAAAAACAACATAACCGCAGGCGTACTCTGTTGTACGCTGAGGATTATGTTTTTTTTTCTGTCTCGATATTGAGTGTGAAGGCAGTTTTCATTCAGGCACACCGACTAATTTAAGCTTTTTTGCTAAACCGGAAAGGGCGGGTAATCAAGTCCGCTGGTTTCTTCGATTCCAAACATAAGGTTCATGCATTGTACCGCCTGGCCCGCCGCACCCTTGACCAGATTGTCAATTGCAGATGTGAGTATCAGCCGGTTTTTCCGTTTGTCCACAGCAAATCCAATGTCGCAGCAGTTTGTCCCCCGCACATTGCGTGAGTCCGCAGGCGCATTACCCACGGTCATGCGTACAAAGGGGCTTGCCGAATAAAAATCATTAAGGCATTGACCGATTTTTTCAGCAGGTTCATCGTCTGCACTATCAGTTACAAGATCAGCATATATGGTCGTTTGCATCCCCCTTGCCATGGGGACAAGGTGGGGTGTAAAGGTAATAGCTACATACCTGCCGGCAGCGATGCTTAATGTTTCTTCAATTTCCGGGGTGTGCCTGTGGGATGCGATTTTGTATGCCTTGAAGGATTCATTGGCCTCGCAAAAATGCGAACCAAGGCCAAGACCACGTCCAGCACCGCTTACGCCTGATTTTGAATCTATTATTATGGTGTCCGGGTCTATAAGCCCTGCCTTTATAACTGGGTAAAGTGGTAAAAGCGCGCTTGTGGGGTAACAACCGGGGTTGCCAACAAGGTTTGCAGTCTTTATTTTTTGGGAGTTTACTTCGCATAATCCGTAAACAGATGTTTTAAGGAGTTCCCTGGCAATGTGTGGCTGGTAATGCTCCTCATAGGCTGCGGGATCATCAAACCGGAAGTCCGCAGAAAGATCCACCACCTTTATACCTTTGCTGATAAGCTCCGGCACAATGTCCATTGGCAGCTTGTGGGGCAGGGCAATAAAAACAACATCAGCACAATTACAGATAACCTCACTGGAATACTCTTCCAGGAGAATATCAATTTTATTTGAGAAGGCCGGATATACCTCGGAAATCCGTTTTCCTGCGTACTGCCGTGATGTCAAAGAAGTTATCTCTGCATCGGGATGCCCTGCCAGAATCCTTACCAGCTCTGCACCTGCGTAGCCTGTTGCTCCTATTACTGCTGCTTTTATCATCTTTAAAGTTCCTTTACCTTATATATTATATCCAGGGCTTACACCCTGGGCTGGTATATGCCGGCCCTACAGGGCTGAAAGGATGATTCATATTCTATACTTTAATGTTCATGCACTCTTTTTACCATAAAGCATTTTACTATCTTTGAAGTACTTTTTAAATTTTTGCAATATTTATTACTGAAATTTTTTGTCTGCTCATAAAATTCGGATTATGAAAACCGTTGCCAGAAACAATATCAGGGAACCCCAGAACATCATGGCCATTACAAATTGTTCCTTGATGGTCTCATGTCCAGAGAAGTGAGTGGTTGCAGTACCGCCACACACGAGGACCCAGGCAGCAAGTGCAATGTCATCTGCAAGGGAGAGGCTGCCGCCGGGACGTTGAAGCACAAGGTCCATCACCCACATCAACCCGTAACCAAGCCCCAGGAGAATTAACAGCGAAACCATGCACCCCATGTGGTCGAGCCGCCAGGCATTGAACCTGCGCACCAGGCGAAAAAAAGTTCGATCCGCCACACTGCTGACTGTACCAGGTGACTGACCGGGCAGGAATTCTCCTGCAAACACACCAAGGGAACCCCGGATCAAAAATGACCACCGGGATGTATCAATATTGTCGAGGGCATTGCCTGTGGTACCTGAAGAAGTTTCAGACATCAGGTCTGCATCCAAAGCCAGGCCCTGCTGTTCTGCTTCCCAGGCCATTTCCCACAGCCATCCGGCATAGATAGCTGGTATTTCTTCGCCTTCAAGATGCTGCATATCACCAAGGCCTGTTAATATTGCTGCATTGATGTCGTGCCTGGAAAGGGCATCAAGCAGCATGACCCTGAGGAAGGAAGGGGATGAGTGTGTTTCAAGTCCCTTTTCGATGATATGCATATTTTCCTCACATGCAATATCTGCAATGCCCCCTAAAAGCGATGCCGTAGCCGCACGATCCTCGCCCCAGGGCAGGGCAGACAGGTATGCCTGTTTCAGGCGAATGGCAGTGGGATCACAACGCCGGGACAGGATTGAGACGGTATTGGCAAGCCCGGAATCATCGGGCATCCACTGGATATGCTGGAAAGTCGAAATAGTTTTTTCATGGTTGCTGAAGGGCGTGCCGTTTTCTTTTTCAGCGGCTGCTATCTCATCAATGCGCCCCTGCAAGCGCATGGTTATTGCTTCGTCCTGTGAATCAATAAGGCTTTGCAGCAGGTGCGGTGCTGCATACTCTCCGGGAAAATCCCAGTTCAGCATCTCTATCAAATCGAGTAAACCCACGGCATCCAGGGTGTCGGCAATACTTTCAAGGGCATCAAATATGTCATGGGGAGCAACATAGTCATTATCAAGGATGGTGATAAATTCAGGGAGCGCAAGCTGTTGAAACAGGAAGCGCACAACTTCATGCTTCATCCCGTCGTTTTTGTCACCCAGCTTTTCAGAGGAAAAAGTATAATCAGACAGTTTTTTTATATCATCAAGAATGGATGCAGCATTTCCCTGCTGGAGGTGCAGCTCAATATCCTCCAGATACCCGGCAAGTACATCTTCGGACAGGCCTTCATCTTTCATGACTAATCTTTGTTCCCTTTAATATCGTTAACCATGTCACCAAATATTGACTTCAGGTTCTTCCCGGTCTGCGAGGCTGTGGAGTTTGATTTTTCGACAATACTTTTTGCCTGGCGCAGCAGTTCCTGTTCTGATGGCGGTTCCAGCCCTTTTTTTATAAAACTTTTTTTCAGAAGTCCGGCAACAGCACGGATTTCCTGATTTTTAAGAAAACTAAACATGTTATAAAATCTTTGCTCCAAAAAGTAATCAGCAGCCTGGTCTTCGTCAACCGGGGGGTTATAAGAAGTAAAAGGACAAACTCAGGCATCATCAACACTGTCAAGGTATTCCCAGTCCTGCGGCAGGCTGTGGGAAGTAAATTGTTCGGCCCTGGCGACATATTTTTGGGCCACTTTATCCTCTGGATTCACAGACAGCACAGCGTTGAAGTATTTAACCGCCCTGGAAAAGTCTTTGTTGTAGTAATAGAAAACCCCCTGATCGTAGTCGCCCAAGCTTTTACTTTTCTTTTCTCTCATGTCTTGAGGGTCTGTGTCAAATACTTCAAAAACAGAAATATCGTCATTTTTTTTCTTTAACCTGATTATGCCGGTAAATCTGTACATAAACCGTGAGGGGTCAGCAAAGCTGGTTAATGTTTCATCGCAGATCAAGGTCGAAGTGCCAGTGGTTTTTGTAAGCGATTGCAGTTGTGCCACTATGGTTATGTCGTCTGCAATATTTCGTTTCTTTTCCTGCTCCATCTGTTTTAGTTCTTCAAAAGATTTAAAAATATGGGAGCAGGTATGTATTCCAAAACCAATGGCAAGCAATTCTCTGTGCTGCTGTTTTTGATCTGTATTAAGTGTATCCAGAATTTTTTGTAATGACTTGGCTGCCTTTACAGCGTTATCAGCGTTGCTTGGGAAAAACGCTATTATAGAGTTGTCAACGGCTGAGCTGGTAAATCCGCCATGCTGTTCAATAATAAACTGTGCTTTTTCAAAATAAGATTTCAGCAAATCTGAATACTCTTCGGGAATAGCCGAACCAGCCTGAGTATCGGAAGGGGTTGCCGCTGGCCTTAGGCTGGCAAAGAGTATTGTGACCTTTTGATATTTTGTAACAGCAAAGCCAAGCAGGGTAACGTCGTCCTGGCGTTCATTATCGCCCTTGTATGCTTCAAAGGCATCCTTGAAGATTCTTTTCTGTATGTCAAAGGGCTTCTGGTAGTTGTCGAGTATCAGTGCTTTTAAGCGTTTGCTGCCGAACAGCCGCTGTTTAGGCCCGCCCATCTGGTCTGTATAGCCATCGGATGACAAATAAAATGCCATTCCTTCTTTTATATCTATTGTCAGTAGTGTCCCGTTAAAAATCGAATAATTTCAATTGGATTTGGGCACT
>JAOZSB010000460.1 GCA_029939895.1 Desulfobacterales bacterium | reverse complement strand
ATGTGGTGTATCTTTGTTTAATTCCGTGCTTTCAAGTGCATTGCATACACAACCGTCATTTTCTTCAGCCATGCCCTTATCGCACAAAACCACGTCATATTTTTTCATTTGTACGGCTTTGGCAGCATCATCAGGAGATGAAAGCAAATCAACATCTGAATGGGGAAATTCTGCCAAAATATATTTTTTAAGAATTGATCTGACTACCTCATAACTATGTACAACCAGGATATCCAATGACATTTATTACCTCCAATGTAACACCAAAGCCTTTTGCTTGGTTACTAAATAAACAAAAAACCTCCAATTAGCTTAAAATATTAACGATGTTCATGTTAAATAATATGTAATTTGATAAATGATAACATAAAGTAATGGCATACCACAAGATAGATATATTAATAGGCAAAAATTTAATTGATTACAATCATCAATCAGAAGAATAGGAAAAAGGGAGTTAATTGTAGGATTATTTCAGGGCCTGTGCAATCCTTTCCATGGCTTTTTGAACGTTCTCAAAGCTGTTAAAAGCACTGATCCTGATGTATCCTTCTCCACATTTACCGAAACCTGCACCTGGAGTCACGACTACACCTGCTTTTTGCATCAAAAGATCAAAAAACTTCCAGGAGTCCATGTTTCCCCATATCCAGATATATGGTGAATTTTTTCCGCCGGAACATTCAAATCCAGCAGCAGACATTTTTTCAAGAATCAAGGCTGCATTTATAAGGTAATAATCTGAAAGCCCCTTTATTTCTGCACTGCCCTGCTCGCTATAAACAGCTTCTGCGGCCCTCTGCACTGGGTAGGAAACACCGTTAAACTTTGTGGTGTGTCGCCTTGACCAGAGTTCATGGAGCATCACAGGGTTGCCGGAAGCATCAAATGCACGGCAGTTTTTTGGAACAACAGTATAGGCACACCTTGTGCCGGTAAAACCAGCGGTTTTGGAAAAGCTGCGGAACTCAATTGCAACTTCCCTTGCTCCTTCTATCTCATAAATAGATTTTGGCAGGGATTCATCACGGATAAAGCTCTCGTATGCAGCATCAAAAAGTATCAGGGCATTTTCTTTTTTTGCATAATCAACCCATCGGGCCAGTTCTTCCTTTGTTACGGATGCACCAGTGGGGTTGTTGGGGAAGCACAGGTATATCAGGTCAACAGGGACGCTGGGGAGTTCAGGGATAAAATTATTTTCCCTTGTACTGTCAAGATAGACCATGCCTTGAAAGCGTCCGTCATTATGCTCGCCAGTTCTGCCAGCCATGACGTTGGTGTCAAGGTAGACAGGATAAACAGGATCAGGTATTGCAACTACAGCATCGGTTGCAAAGATTTCCTGAAAATTTCCAGTATCACACTTTGCACCGTCGCTTACAAAGATTTCATCGGCGTTTATATCGGCTCCCCTGGATTTGAAATCGTTTTCTGCAATTTTTTCCCGCAAAAAATCAAACCCCTGTTCCGGGCCGTAGCCCCTGAAGGTCTTTTGATCAGCCATTTCATCAACAGCACTGTGAAAAGCCGCAATGCATGCATCAGGCAGGGGCATTGTAACGTCCCCTATTCCCAGTTTAATTACTTCGGTTTCCGGGTTGCCTGCCTGAAAGGCCTGCACCCTTTTAGCAATATCCGAAAACAGATATGATGCCTGTAATTTTAGATAGTTTTCATTTATCCTGATCATGACCTATGTCCTGTTTTATGGAACCTGTTTTACAAATTATGTTACAAATTATGTTACATAATGTGAGAAATATCAGCCCCTTCCCCAAATAAATGAAAAACATTAAAAGGAAGGTGTTTTTTTCACACTGGTTTCTGCAATAGTACCAGTAAAAAAATTATTTAACTTTTTTCACAGTACGATTGGCAAGCATATCCTGGAGCTGCGTAAGAAGCTGCTTTTCCTGACTGTCGATAACCATGTCTTCATTGGCTATAGCAAGAATCTTGTCGTATTCAGCAGTTGTAAGTTCTCCATCGTTAATCGCCTTGTTAATCATTTCAGAAAGTCTTTCTGCAGAACTGCTCGGCTTCATAATTTCCTCCGGTATAAAAATTATTTGTTAGTTGTTAATAAACGGGTATAAAATCGAACAAAAAAATTTGATAACAGATTGACAGCACTAATGTCAAGAAGCAAAAGTTGGATTGCCGTGGTAATCTGGTTTTTATATTAGCACGGCAACTTCAAGCCCTTTTGATTGTAAAACAATCAGAAAGTACCTTGCCACAACCAGTGTCAATAGTTTTCATCAGCACATAATATTCCCATTTTATTCCTTTTTTCGTCCTCTTTCTTCCAGCCCCCAAAACCCATGTTACTGTATGTCCAGGTATAACGAAAAATGCTTAAACACAAACAAGCATATTTTTAAAAAATGAAGTTCGCAGGATAGGCTGTTTGACTTACTTTCGCGTTCTTAAGTAAAATAAATTCCACAAATTTTGTTTCAGGGAGGCTGAAACAAAGAAGCCCGGCAATTGAGAGGATGTGTTAATATCAGGCTTTTGGAAATTTTGAGTAAAGCAGACAAATGAGAAAAGGGGACATAATCAAACACTGGTTAAGAAATGATGAAAAATAATGCAAGGGAGCAAACCAAGCCCTTTGAATTAGAACCTGGTTTGCCTTTAATGAATAGCTGGACTATTTTTTTTCTTAATAGTCTCAACTACTGCTGTTTTTTTTCGTCTATTAGCTTCAGCAACAGGAATAAATCTTCCCGTTCCCGCATCTCTACCTCTTTTGTTAGATGATGTTTTATTTTTTTTCATAATAGTGTCCTTAATAAAATGTTTAAAATTAAATATGGATATTTACTCGATATTTTTTTTTAATCAAGGCATAAAAAAAACCCCCTTTCTTTGACAGTTTTACGCCAAGGAAAGGAGGATATGATCAATCATTACAAAAAAGCTTTGACAACGAACTATAAATATAATAAGTTTTCAATTGTATATATCATACCCCGAAACTTTTCGGGCGCAAGTCTTTGCCTTACCTGCTCCAACAGGTGAGGCAATTATTTTTAAAAGAATACCACAACATATTGTTATAAACAAGGATTTTTTTCGATATAGTGTGTTTTTTTTTGATTTGGCGTGGAATTTTAAACACTCTTTTTGTAAATCTCTCTTTTTACTAATAAAACAACACGAGCTTTTCCATCGCAATTTTAAAAATAAAAAGAAAATATCAGTAGTGTCCCGTTTAACTTTTTAGAATAGCACCCAACGTGCTGTA
>JAOZSB010000011.1:9864-35866 GCA_029939895.1 Desulfobacterales bacterium | reverse complement strand
ATGAACCCATATCAAATAGAGTGAAAAAAACAATAAAAATAAGATTCTTATTAGAGTAACTGCCTTGAGTTAAAAATTCTGGTTTAATAAGTGTTGAAATCCTTAATAACGATGGCTTTTGGATAAAAAAAATTTTGTCCAATTGACAAGTCGACAAAAAAAAGACAAGTATTATTTGGATATAAAAAATGATCAAATGACTCCTTTATATAAATGTCAGTTTTGTTTGGTCTTAACATAACAATTATGCTTGGCACTTCAATCGTTTGAATAACAATTGATTTATCAAGTTAATACTGTATACGGAATATGAAAACAGATAAAAAGTACATTATCGGAATAGACCTTGGGACAACGAACTGCGCGGTTTCATATACTGATCTGGAGGCGTTAAATTCAGATGCATCAAAAAACAAGGCTCCGAAGATAAATATATTTAAAATTCCCCAGCTTACCGGGCCGGGCGAAATAAAAGGTGAACATGTTTTACCGTCGTTCCTCTACATCCCCGGTGAATACGACATCGCAGACGAGGCTATATCTGTTCATCTTGACAGGGATGACAGGAATTTTGTCGGGATTTTTGCCCGTGATCATGGCTCAAAGGTCCCTGCACGCCTGGTTTCATCGGCTAAAAGCTGGTTGTGCCACAGCGGAGCAGACAGGCGGGCGAAAATACTTCCCTGGGGTTCGGACATGGGGGGCGGTGGTGAGGTTGCAAAGGTATCACCGGTTGCAGCAACTGCATCCTATTTAAAGCACATCAAGAACGCCTGGAACAGCTTTCGGGGCGACAATGAAGAACACTACCTTGAGAACCAGGTTATAATAATTACAGTTCCCGCCTCCTTTGATGAAGTTGCGCGGGATCTTACCATTGAAGCAGCAACCATGGCCGGCCTTTCTGATGTCATACTGATAGAAGAGCCCCTTGCGGCTTTTTACAGCTGGCTTATCAAGCATGAGAAAAACTGGAATGACTTTGTAAAACCAGGACAGTTGATCCTTGTTTGTGATGTTGGCGGCGGTACCACAGACTTTACTCTTATAACTCTTCGTGAAACTGACGGCAGCCCAAGGTTCGAAAGAATAGCTGTTGGGGATCATCTAATATTAGGGGGAGATAATGTAGACCTTGCCCTTGCAAGGGGGGTTGAAGCAAAACTTGGAAAAGCAGGCAATCTTTCAGGCGACAAGTGGAAGACAATCTGTCATCAGTGTCGGCAGATAAAAGAAGTCATACTTGATGGCAAGGCAGAATCAAGGCGGATTACCATAACAGGTAAGGGAAGCAAACTTATCGCAGGGACTATGTCAGCAGAAATAAAACGCCAGGACATTGAGCAGACAGTGCTTGACGGATTTTTCCCTATAGTTGACCGAATGCCTGAAGAAGTAAAACACCAACGGAAAGGCATCACTGAATTTGGACTTCCCTATGAGCAGGAGCCAGCCATAACAAAGCATCTTGGGCGATTTCTCGAAAGACACTCAGCTGATATTGAGAAGTCATTGGAAAAATCAGCAGAGGAGTCAATGGATTCTCCTGTTATAATAGACTGCATGCCGGACCTGGTACTTTTTAATGGTGGATCGCTCAAGCCAAAGATAATTCAGGACAGGGTGCGGGCTGCGCTCAGGAACTGGTTTGGAAAGGATGATGAATCACTTCCGGGTGTCCTTGAAAATCCTGATCCAGATCTTGCAGTGGCACAGGGTGCTTCATATTATGGCCTTGTTAAGATTGGAAAGGGTGTCAGGGTTGGAAGCGGAAGCCCAAGATATTATTATCTTGGAGTGTCCAGGGATGATAAGAGCCAGTCCCAGGAAGCTGTATGTATAGTGGAGCGTGGTCTGGAGGAGGGGAGCCAGATTGAGTTTTCAGGAAAGACTTTTGATGTTCTGACAAACCAGCCAGTAACATTTGACCTGTACAGTTCCAGCTACAGAAGCGGTGACAATGCCGGCGATATAGTCAAGGTGGATGACACCATGACACGGATGGCACCGATTCAGACGGTTATTCAGTTTGGCAGGCAAGGCGAAAAGAACAGTATTCCTGTAACGATTGAGGCAGAATATACTGAAATGGGAACCCTGTCCCTCTGGTGCAAAAGTAAGAAAAGCCAGCATCGGTGGCAGTTAAGGTTTCAGTTGAGGGATATTGCAGCCCAGGATGTAGTTGCAGACATGGAAGTATTTGATGATTCTTCAATTGAAGCTGTAAAGATAAAAATTAAAGAAGTCTTTTCTGGAAAACCCGATGCTCAAAGCCCGGAAAAACTGGTGAAAAGCATAACTTCAATAGTAGGAAGGCAAAAGGAAAAATGGCCACTTACCTTTATCCGGGCAATATCTGATGAACTGCTTCTGCTTCAGGATGCGGGATGTTCAAGCCCTGTCATTGAGTCGAGATGGCTGAACCTGCTGGGTTTTTGCATGCGGCCGGGGATTGGAGACGGGTTTGACGAAATAAGGATGAAGCAGATCTGGAAACTTTTCATGAAAGGCCCAACCCATGAAGCAAATGCCCAGGTTAAAAATGAATGGTGGATTTTCTGGAGAAGGGTTGCAGGCGGTTTAAATCCAGGCCAGCAGAGACAGTTTATCCAGGGACTTTCATCTGTTTTGTCCAATAAAAAAAGTATTAAGATTCCACCGCAGCAGATGCTCGAAATCTGGATGACTACTGCCAATATGGAAAGACTTTATATAAAGGATAAGATAAGTCTTGGGAAGCGGCTTGTATCAGAGCTAAAACCAAAGAAGTCAAAGCCGCAGCATTTCTGGGCATTGTCGAGAATCGGTGCCAGAGCACTTCTTTACGGGCCTGTAGACAGGGTGGTTCCACCGGAAGTGGTAGGAATATGGATGGAAAAGCTCATTAGTACAGCCTGGAAAAATAATAGACCCCCTGCGGCTGCCCTGGCACAGCTTGGAAGAAAAACTGGAGACAGGTTCAGGGATATTGACGAAACCCTTGTAGAGCGAACGCTTGAATGGATGAATGAAAAAAGTAATGATGATCCTGGTTTAAAAAATTACATGAAAAATCAGGCCAGATTTTTAAAAAATATTGTTGAAATCGAAGAAAAAGAAAAGACCGTCATATTTGGCGAATCCCTCCCAACCGGCATAGTTTTAAGCTCAATCGAGTAATTACCTCCATAACCCATGTTGAATTTTATTTTAGTTTGTTTATAACCAAGGATCTACAGGCTAATTATCCTTAAAAAAATTCATTATTTTCTATTATAATTCTATAAACATTATCACTGAATAATTATTGCAAATATTTAAGCTCATTTATAGATAATTAACTGTAATTTAATATAATTTATAATTAAAGTCATGCTGAAATTATTAGGTTTTTTTATCAATTTTTCAATGTGTTTTTTCATCTTTTATTTAAAAAGGGACTTCAGGAAGAAATTTTTTTTAAAATGGCAGATTAAAAAATTTACAGCAATTGTGTAGGTTAAAATGGTAGAATTTTTGTCAATCCAAGCGGATTGGATGTTTCAAAAAATGGTAAATCAAATATCTATATATTGTATACAGATAGAACCTTCTTTTTTGTGATTCACAATATATAGTGGCTTGCCTTTCTCACAGTCATTATAAATGTCTTAATATTATGAATAAATATTCTTGACAAAAAATGATTTTTTTATTATTAAAATTTTTCAGCTTAATAAGATTATTACATTTTTTACAGAAATTGGGTCTATATTTTTGTCAGATTTTAACGGAAAGTATTTACTATTATCCAAAGACCGGAATAATGAGAAATAATAACAGGTCAAAATCAATGAAAAAATACCTTTTAAAGGCAGTCGTTTTATTGTGTTCTTTTTTTCTGCTTATAGCAGCTTCATCCTGCGGAATTGGTGTCAGGACAAGGGCTATGCTTGGTGGAAAATTGAGGGTGAAAGTTGAAATCGCAGAAAATGTTAATCTCAACAGTCCAATTGCCGTTGATCTTGTGGTTGTTTATGAAGAGAAATTGCAGGAAAGGCTATTGGTGACTACTTCCAGAGAATGGTTTGAAAATAAGGAACAAATTAAACGGGACTATATGGAAGGAGAGGGCCTTGACTTCTGGAGTTGGGAGTGGGTCCCCGGACAGCAGGTTCCAGTTCAGAAATTTCCTTTAAAACCGTCGGCAGAGGCAGCATTTATTTTTGCTGATTACCTGACCCCGGGAGCTCACAGATATCGTATCGACCCGTTTGAGAGTGTTTCAATTAAATTGAATGAAAACGAATACAAGGTAGAAGTTCTTGAAGATTAGTTGAGATGGTCTAATTCTCAGGGCATTACCTAAAAAAGGATTTGCATTATGTTAGACGCTAAACTTATTCCAGCGTCGATTCAGTGGCATGAAGGTATGCTTCTGGCTCCACAGCATTTTCAGCAGCAAACTATCCGTTCTGAAGAGTTGCTTCATTATCATATGATGTTGTCTACCCCTTATTACTGGGGGATAAAGGATCTCAAAATTGATCAGGTTCTTTTGATAGATGGTAAACTCAGGATAATAAAGATTGAGGCTCTCATGCCTGACGGGCTGGTTGTATATCATGCTCACCAAGACAATAATTATCTGGAGATCGACCTGGCTCCCTATGAAGAGGAGATGAAGCGGAAACCGATTACTGTTCATCTTGCTGTTCCAGCTCTTAGAACTGGTGCCGCAGCAGTTAAAGGTGTCCTGCCGAGGTATGAATCTATTGAAGGTAAGCCGGTTGTAGATGAAAATACAGGGGAGTCTGAAATATCACTGCCAAGACTCAAGCCGAAATTGAATCTGCTGATAACAGATTCACCGCCACAGAAATACACGACCCTTCCATTAATTAAAATTGAATACAAAAATGAAACCATAGGTGCAATTGATTATGTTCCGCCACCACTTGAAGTAAAAGTCGAATCAGCAATAGGGCTTTTGTGTGCACAGGTGGCACAGCGTCTTAGGGAAAAAGCAGTTTTTCTGTCAGATAGAATTACTTCTCCTTCCTCGGCTGTGCGTGGTCCCATGGTGCTTGAAACCAAAATAATGATACATGGAATGGTTTCCGGCCTGCCACATTTTGAGGTTCTGCTCAATTCAAGTAAGGCACATCCATATGCACTGTATCTTTCCCTGTGTCAGTTAACTGGCAATGTTGCAACTCTGGGCATGGGACAGGTTCCTCCTGCATTGGGCGTATATGATCAAAATGATATCCTGGCTTGTTTCATAGAAGCCCAAAATTTTATATTTAAAATGATTGATGAAGGAATTCTTGAGTCCCATACAGGAGTTCCTTTTGATTATGAGAATGGTGTTTTCAGCCTTATGCTCGAAAAGCCGTGGGTCGACGACAGCCTTACTATTGGCGTAAGGAAGCGTCCGGAATTTACGGAAAAAGATGTGCTGACATGGATAGATGACTGCCTTATCGGGTCTGATGAAATAGTTGAGTCCATGAAGGAAAAGCGCGTACTTGGAGCAATTAGAAAAAGGATTGAGAGCGATGGACAGCTTGTTCCGGCAAGGGGTACTGTGCTGCTGGAAATAGATGCTGCGCCGGAGTTCATTAAGCCGAATGCTGTTCTTGAGATATTTAATACTTCCGATCCTGCGAACAGGCGCGGGCCGGTTGAAATGGTTCTTTATGTAAGAAATAAACCGTAAATGCGAGATTGCCGGACATCAAAAACATGAATCGTAATGAAATCTTTAATTCCTTCTTGTTGAGCCAGTTTCACGAGTTTTACAGTGAGGTAATAAACCAGAAAAAGGTTATTGAAGCTCGCTCCAAAACATTGGAACCGGTTGGCGAGAGTCGCAAGCCCGTTGAAGAAGGAGGGCACCCAGTATTCATGAAACTCCTCGCTATTCTTGAGAAGCAGGTTCTTGAGGCGAGAGCATATGGTGGTGAATACGGTGTTGCCTTTTACAAGGAAGCTCAATATGTAATGGCTGCCCTTGCCGATGAAATATTTTTAAACACAGAGTGGGATGGAAAAGAAGAATGGATGGCCAACCTGCTTGAGTTTAAACTTTTCGGGACCTACAACGCAGGAGACTTCTTCTTCCAAAAACTCGATAAAATTCTTAAGGACCGTGACCCTGCTTATACAGAAATGGCTGCGGTTTATTTTTTGTCGCTTTCAATGGGTTTTAAAGGAAAATTCAGAAACATGGACGATGGTGGTCAGCTTGAGTTCTACAGAAGACAACTTTTTGCGTTCATTTTCAAGAAAAATTCCGACATAATGGAAGAAACAAGAAAATTGTTTCCCCAACCATATGAACATACCCTGACCCAGGGCACCGGGGAGAAACTTCCCTATAATAGAATCTGGATTGGGCTTATGATAGTACTTGGTGTGGTTTTTCTGGGAGCATCCCACGGTATATGGATGCATCTAACTGACGATCTTGTTGGAATTGTTAATAAGATTATACTCGAATTCGGGACACTATAAAATTAAGATGAAGAAAAAACCTAATATACTAGTTTACCTGATAGTCGGAATATCATTAATATATGCGGCTTTTTATTATGCTAGGCATATTGGTTACTTTTTCAAATCAATTCTCAAGATGTTTGGTATCAGTCCCACCCTTACAAGTCTTCTTGTTTTTATATGTATATTAATTGGTTTTGTCAGTTGTGTGATTCTTTATGTGCTTATTACTTCTGCAAGGGAAGATAAGGCAGAAAAGAAAAAAGCAGAAGCAGAAGCCGGCGGGCCAACACCTGAAGAAAAGGCTGCCGCAAAAAAGAAAAAGAAAAAAGACCCTGCCATTATTAAAACCAGGCTTGGTTCATTAAGAATAAGGCGTAGTTTTGCAAGAGCAGAAAAAATGTTGCGTTCAAACCTTCCTGGTTCTGACTACAGATACAGAATCCCATGGTTTCTGATGCTCGGCGAGACTGGCTCTGGCAAAACAAATGCGCTCGCAGCAAGCGGTCTTAATTTGCCCCTTGGCAGCCCGATTGATAGTGATGTTGATATTAATCGTGACTGTAACTGGTGGTTTTTTGAAAAGGGTATTGTTTTAGATGTCAACGGCAACCTGTTTCTTCAGGAAGACGGTAAAAGTGCTGATACAAGCAGGTGGCGTTTACTGCTTAGACTTCTTAAAAAATATAGACCAGAACGACCAATTGACGGGGTAATTTTAACAATACCTGCATCGGATATTGTTGGATTCAGCAAAGACAGTTCCGCAGATGTAAACAGAATCTCCCAAAAAGCCGACATTATGTATAAGAAGATCTGGGAGATGCAAAAAAGCCTGGGCGTAAAATATCCAATATATGTTGTTATAACAAAGTGCGATGAAGTAAAGGGTTTTACAAGCTTAAGCAATGAGCTTTCAAAAAAGCTGTCAAATAATGTTTTTGGATGGTCAAGCCCATATCCGGTTGACACGGCATATTCGAGCGAGTGGTGCAAAGAAGCATTTGGCAGTATCGGCAGTGAACTGTTGCAGGCTCAGTTTGAACTATTTATTGAAAGGCCTGAATTTAAAGATAGCGATGGAATTTTCATCTTTAATGCAAGTATGAGAAAACTTTTTAATCCGATTCAGATATATCTTGACCATTTATTTCGCCAGAGCGTCTATCACGAATCTTTTATCTTCAGAGGAATTTTCTTTCTTGGAGATGCCGGGGATGTGGGTTTCAGCCATAATGAAGTAGAGCCAATATTTGTAAAAGACCTTTTAGAAAAGAAAGTTTTTCCTGAATATAAATTAACAAAACCTTTAAAAAGGGCATTGGCAACAAAGCACAGGGCCAAGTTGTTTCTAAAGTCAGCAGCAGCAATTATGTCTGTTATCGTGTGTATAGGGCTATTTACGGCTTATAGAAGCCTTAAGCATGACAGGACAGCACTTGTTCCTGTGATGGAGCAGATTGAACTTGATGTTGGCAAGTTGCGGGAAAAGGATCATGGCCTGGCAGGGCTTAACTTGTACAATCTCCTGCGAGCTCGATCTTCAACACTTACTTTTGAGGAAAGTGCCCAGCATTTGTTCCGTGGAATAATCAACGTAAAAAGTCTTAAATATACTTTTCTGCCAAGTTCATGGGTCAGCGATATACATGGCGATATTCACTCTACAATGTCCCTTGCCTATGACGAGATTATTCTCAAATCAATGTATCTTGGCCTTTTTCAGAAGGCAAAAGATATTTTTGATACTGAAGCCGAACTGAAAAAGCAATTTACAAACACCGATGAGATTCAACAGGTGGACACGCTTGACGGGTATGTAAAGCTTAAGAAATTCGTTCATGACATTAAGGAATTTGAAAAATACGTTTCACTTTATAACAATCTTGGAAGCTCCAAAGACATGTCTGACATGGGTGAGCTTGTTGAATATCTTTTTGCCATGGAACTCCCGACGGAGTTCTATAAAAATGCAGAATTTTATCATAATGAAGCACTGGACAAATCACAGTATAATGAACTTGATCCAACGATATTCAGGCTCAAGGCTAAATTGTTTACTTTAAGAAAGCTGTATAACAATTATTACGATCAGATTTTTGATGCAAACTCTGTCTATGCCTACTTTCAGGTACTTTCAATGCAGCTTGACAGTTTTGGCCAGAAAAGCAGAACCGGTGAAAATGATGGCAAGATGATAACCAATATTCTTGATACAATTCAAAGCACCGAGAATATTTTAAAGGATCAAAACCTTTCCTGGGTTTTCCGTGAGGAGTTTGATCTTGGTACTTCATTTGATGATATTCTTACCATGATAAATGATTCAGATTATCTTGGGCCAGAGCTGAAAACAGAACTATATATTGAGGGCGAGAAACGTTTTGCCAAGCTCAAGACTGACCTGAAGAACATGAAGACCGGAATTACCGGGCCATTACTGGCAAGAAGCAGAGGGAAGGTTGAATCTACACTATCTTCTGGTGTTCTGGGGTTAAGGGCTGACCTTGAAAAATTGCTTAACCAGGAATTTATGACCTTTGAGCCAGCAGATGGCGGTGTTGTAGAAATTCCACCTGGAACCAGGCTGAGATGGGACAAGAGTTTGCTTGTTGAGGCGATCAGGCTGTTTGAGCCTTATGAAAGATATACAAAGGACAAGCTGCTTAATTTTCCGGCAGATATTCAGAATAAGATAAGGACAATGGCCCAGGATAACCTTGAAAAGAAGGTTATGGAGCTTGTGTTGAGATCACAGCGGTTTGATCCTATTCCAACGGGCATTCACGGTACTATGGAAGAATCTGACGTTCTTTCGGAAATACGCAATTTTAATGAGGCTATGCGGTACCTGAATACGCTTCTTATATATTTTGATCAGCTTGATCTGGTTGAATCATATCAGGTGCTTTCTGATGTTCTTTACTGGCAGTCATCAACACTTCTTGCCACGGTTGATGAGTTTATGAACAACGAATCCCTTTATGAAGTCAGGGGAGGGGATCTTACATTCTGGGAAGGTAATAACCCGGCGGCTTTCTCTGCCTTTGACGTTGTGGACAGAAGAGAACTCGAAAATTATCTTGAACACCAGAGACAGAGAATTAAATTTTTTGCCGAAGAATTTTCAAAACCCGTTATAGTCTTTTTCTCCATCAGCAGTATACCCAGGAGCAAAAAAGAAGAACAAATTATATTCAAATGGAACAGGGTTTTTGCAGAGCTTGAGAAATATGACAACCTGAAACCGAAAAATTCACTTTCTTTGCTTGAAAAATTCATACTATTTGATATGAATGAAATAGATTCAAACAATTATTTTACCAAGATTTCTGAAAAAGATCTTATAGAGAGATCCGGCGACTTTTTTCTGACAAAGAAAAACGAGTTAAGGCGATTGCTGTATGAGCGTTGCAGAACTCTCGCCATGATGACGGTTCTTAAAAAATATTCATCTCTAAAAGACATGTTTAACCAAAAGCTTGCTGGCCGCTTTCCGTTTTCAGATATGAACGAGCTAAACGTTTTTGTTGAAGCATGGCCTGGAAACATACGTACATTTTATAAACAGTATGACAAGCAGTCCAGAGAAATTCTTGATGTCCTTAAATCGTACAAGCTGGCTGGTGAGGATGTTGATAAGGCATTGAAGTTCATGAATGACATGAAGGCATTGAGAAGTCTGTTTGCTTCATATATTGATGATGCCGATGGAATCCAGAAAGAACTTCCGATATTTGATTTCAATGCAAAGTTTAGAGTTAACAGAGAGATGGAAGAAAAAGCAAACCAGATTATTGAGTGGAAGCTCAAGGTTGGCAATCAGGAATTTACCCAAAACGGAAATGATTTCAAGGGTCGTTGGAATTACGGCGATGAAATTAAACTTTCACTGAGATGGGCCAAAAACTCAGCAGCACAGCCAACGCTTATTGATAAAAAACCTGGGCTTAATGTAACTGGTGGAAGAGTTGAATACTTATTAGATAACCAGTGGTCACTGATGAGGCTCATTGGCGCATATAAAACCGAGGCACATAACCTTGCGGCGGATGCGAACCCTCATACGCTTGAATTTAAAGTTCAAACCCAAAGGGGTTCAGGTGAGGGAGCCAAACTTGATAAGGCAAAGGCATTTGTTCGCATGACCTTGTTTTCACCAGATAAGCAGAAAAATGTACTTATACAAAGTCAGTTCCCGACAAAAGCACCAGAAATTGTACTTTCAGGAGAATTTGCCGGACTCAGGTAGATAGCCTAATGTGGAATGATGCAGTTTGATACTGCTGAGAATAATTTTTAAGCAAAACATTTTTATAGTAATTTATTGCAGAGAGTAATTCATGGACCAAGAAAAAGCTCAAACACAACCAGGAAAAAGCGGGGAATACAGCACTGCTGGAGATGGTGGAACTGTTGATTCCAGAGAGCCTGAAATCCTCGATTTTGACAAACTGCTTGCTAATATACCTGGCGATAATCCTGCTGGCGATGACCTGAGATATGAAGGTACATACGATAAGATTCAGGAAGAGCGACGGGCTGACGATCCTTCACTCCCACAGGGTGTTTGGGAAAGAGGCTTGAAGAAAGCTGACTGGACAAAGGTCTATAGGCTTGCAAATGATGCAATTGCAAATCGGTCCAAGGATCTGCAGATCGCAATATGGCTGATGGAGTCGCTTGTTAAACTTCATGGATTTAAAGGTCTCAGGGAAGGTCTTGATCTGATTAACAAGCTTTGTGATGAGTACTGGGACACAATGTTTCCAGAACTTGATGAGGATGATGCTGAAAGAAGGGTTGGGCCGATATACTGGCTAAATCAGAAGCTCGCCATAATTCTTAAAATGGTTCCGATTACTAATCCGCAGGCAACGGTTGATTCCGTTGCATACACTTTTGAGGATTGGGAAAAGGCCATGCGCCTGGAGCGTGAGGCTGCAACTGATAAAAACATTCTTGCTTTTGCCGAGGCAGAAGGAAAGATAACAAGGGCCAAGTTTCTTGGAAGCGTCATGTTTTCGACAAAGACCTTTTATCAGTCACAGTCCTATGAACTTGGCAAGTCCATTGAGCTTTTGGAAACCTTTGACCAGTTTCTGGATAATAAATGTGGCAGGGATGCACCTAGCGTTGCCAATTTTAAAACTATTTTGATTGATGTCCAGCAGGTCTGCAATAATTTCTTAAAGGAAAAAGTTGCAGAGGAGCCTGTTTTTACGCAGGAAGATGAAACTGATGCTCCAGCAGTTTATGATGAATCTGGTCAGGAAATAATGAACAGGAAGCCGTTTCTTTCCATAAGGAATCGTGCCGAAGCTTACAGAATGCTTTCGGAGGCAGCGGATTACCTGCTCATCCACGAACCACACAGCCCAACGCCATATTTGGTGAAACGGGCAGTTACATGGGGACAATTGACCCTGACCGAACTTTTAAAAGAGCTTGTGCAGGATGAGCTTGACTTGAATCACATTTTCAACCTTTTGGGACTTAAAATGACTGAAAGGACGTAACATATAGGCTGATATTTTCAAGGATGTACTTTTTTTTATTTATTATCAAACTTTAACAGGAGGGATTATGGGCGAAAGCACACAACACAAACTCGACCGCATCCGGCCACCACGTGTACAAATCACGTATGACGTGGAAATTGGGGATGCAATTCAGATGAAAGAGCTTCCTTTTGTAGGCGGCATCATGGCAGACCTTTCAGGTAAGCCAGAAGAGCCGCTACCCAAGCTCAAAGAGAGGAAATTTGTTGAAATTGATCGTGATAATTTCAATGACATCCTCGCTTCAATCAACCCCAGGCTTGTCTTTCAGGTTGACAACAAGCTGGTGGATGATGACAGCAAATTGAATGTAGAGCTGAAATTCAGTCACATGGATGATTTTGAGCCGGTCAATTTGATCAAGCAGGTTAAACCTTTGAGGAAGCTTTTTGACGCACGTCAGCGCCTTAATGACCTTCTTACAAAACTTGATGGAAATGATGACCTTGATGCTTTGATTCAAGATGTTATTGCTAACACTGACAATCTTAATGAGCTCAAGGCCCTTGCTGCTGATTCTGATGGTGGAGATGAAGGCGGAGACGAGGCCGGTGACGAGCCGGCAGAGGAATAAAACCTGATAAAGGTTTTTTTTAATCTGTAAATTGCCGACCTAACTAAGGAGGAACAAATGGCTGAAGAAATGGAAGGACAAGGTGGAGAGCTTACCTTGTTAGATAAAATAGTTACTGAAGGGCGGATGATTAAAGATGAGTCCCAGATGCCCTATGCACGCGATCTTATTGGTGAACTCGTAGCCCAGGTGCTTGACGAGGGAATGGTTATCAGCGCAGATACTGCTGCAATGATTAACGACAGGATCGCACAAATTGACGAGCTTATTTCCAACCAACTCAATGAAGTTATGCACACTCCTGAACTACAAAAACTCGAAGGTTCCTGGAGAGGGCTTAACTACCTTGTAATGAACACCGAAACTGGCGTTATGCTCAAGCTTAGATTGCTTAATGTAACTCAGAAAGAGCTTCTTTCTGACCTTGAAAAAGCAGTTGAGTTTGACCAAAGTCAGCTTTTCAAGAAACTTTATGAAGAAGAATACGGCACCTTTGGTGGACATCCATACACAATGCTCGTTGGAGATTATGAGTTTGGTCGTCATCCACAGGATATGGCTCTTCTTGAAAAAATTTCTAATGTTGCTGCTGCTGCACATGCACCTTTTATTGCTGCTGCATCTCCCAAGCTTTTTGATATGGCTGGCTTCACAGATCTTGCTATCCCAAGGGATCTTGCCAAAATATTCGAGAGCCTGGAACTGATTAAATGGCGTTCATTCAGGGACAGTGAAGATTCACGCTATGTGTCTCTTACACTTCCAAGAATACTTCTCAGACTCCCATACGGCCCGGACACAATCCCGGTTGAAGGCGTGAACTTTGTTGAAGATGTAGACGGCAATGATCACTCCAAGTATATGTGGGGAAATTCTGCATGGGCACTGGCTCAGAGAATTACAAACGCTTTTGCATTGCATAAATGGTGTGCTGCTATTCGCGGTGTTGAAGGTGGCGGACTTGTTGAAGGTCTTCCAACACATACTTTCACCACAGACGAAGGCGACATTGCTCTTAAATGCCCGACTGAGATTGCCATCACAGACAGAAGGGAAAATGAGCTTAACAACCTTGGTTTTATTACTCTTGTACATTGCAAGAATACTGACTATGCAGCATTCTTTGGTGGACAGACTACACAAAAACCAAAGGTTTACGACACGGATCAGGCAAACGCCAATGCAAGAATTTCATCGGTACTGCCATACATCCTCGCAGCATCAAGGTTTGCTCATTACATCAAGGCGATTATGCGCGACAAGATCGGCTCCTTTATGACTGCCGAAAATGTTTCCGTATATCTTAACCGCTGGTTGAGCAACTTTGTACTTGGAAAAGATGATGCAGGTCAGGATTTGAAGGCAAAATATCCTCTCAGGGAAGGAAGAGTGGATGTGTCCGAAATTCCAGGAAAACCAGGTTGTTACAACGCTGTTGTTTTCCTTAGACCTCATTTCCAGCTTGAGGAACTTACAACTTCTATTCGTCTGGTAGCAGAACTGCCACCACCAGCCGCTTAGTAAGCCAAGTATATGTCTTTGCAGATCATGACTGCAAAAGATATTGTTTATTTGTTGTGAAAAATACACTCTGGTCAATGTGCTGTAGTACATTGACCAGTTTGAAAATTTTTTTTAATAAATAAACTTATGTGTAATAAAAATCAAAGCTTTGTTTTTTTATTTTATCCGGAGTTTTTTTGCTTATTTCAGAGCCTGACTTTCGGAATAGACTAAGCTGAAAGTTTCGATAAAAATCTAACTTATTAGGAGATATAATATGGCTTCAAATATGTACATCAAATTTGATGATGTAAAGGGCGAATGTACGGATGAGAAACATAAGGATTGGATTGAGGTTCTGTCATGGAGCCACAGTTTTTCACAGCCTGCAACATCCGTAAGAGGTTCATCTGGTTCCACAATTGAAAAGTGTAATCACTCAGACCTTAGTATTTCAAAATATCTTGATAGCTCAACTGACGATATTCTCAAGGCTTGCTGGTCAGGTAAGCAGTTTGAGAAATGCACCATGGAATGCTTCAGGGCAGATGGTGATAATGTTCCTATTAAATATCTGTCAGTAGACCTTGAAGATATTATTATTTCTAATGTCAGTGTTTCAGGCGGCGGCGGCGACCTGCCAATAGAGAATTATTCACTGGCTTACAGCAAGGTAACTTACAGCTATGATCCGCAGGATAAGATGGCTGGTGCTGCTGGTAATGGTGTACAGCCTGTATCCCATGACCTGATGATTAACAAAATAGAATAATCATAACTATATGATTACTCTTGGAAAGGCATTTAAGGCGCGAGCCTCCTTGATAGACAGGCTTATCGATGATAAACCGATAGCTAAACGGGAGGCTCGTCCCCTTAGAAGCCATAGCATGGAAGAGTTGAAAGCATCTGTCAGGCGAGACCTGATGTGGCTTCTAAATACCCGAACTCCACTTTCTGCAACTGAGTTTGATGAAAAAGAGGAGCTTACGACTCTGGATTACGGCATACCTGATTTTGGTACATATTATACTGCCAATGGTGATGACCGTGTTGATCTGCTGAGGAGATTGAGAAAGGCTATAGCAGCTTTTGAGCCGCGCCTGAAGGGTCTCCGGGTTGAAGTTAAACCCAGGCAACGTGATGAGAGAAGTTTGAGCATTTATTTTGATGCTGACATTGTTGTTGAGGAAGTTAGGATACCTGTTTCCTTCAGGACAATATACCAAAGTACACAGGGCGATTGGAATTTAAATGACGGCGAGTCGTGAAGAGCTTTTAGAGTATTATAAAAGAGAATTAACATACCTTAGACGAATGGGTACAGCGTTTGGTGAAACCTATCCAAAGGTTGCCGGACGGCTGGAAATGGGTATGGATGAATGCCCTGATCCCCATATTGAACGGCTGATTGAATCCTTTGCTTTTTTATCCGCCAGAATCCAATGCAACATTGAAAGTGAAGTTTCTCAGCTTTCCAGTGCACTGCTTGGTGTTCTCTATCCCCAGTTTGTCAGCCCCATACCATCTATGACAGTGGCCAAATTTGTTGTTGACCCTACCCAGGGTGGATTGACAACAGGCCACACTATACCGGAACATACTCCACTTTTTGCAAAGACCGAACAGGGTGAGACAACCCGCTTTAGAACCTGTTACCCAACAACCCTGTGGCCCATTAAGGTCTCCTATGCAGGGTTTGAATCCACTGAAAAATTTGAATTTTTAGACGATGCCCCGGATGTCTCTCTTGTTTTGAGATTGCGGCTTGAGTCCATGAGCGACTCCTTAAAGGAAATGTCGCTTGATAAAATCAGGTTTTACCTCAATGGCGAGCGGATGATGGTCAACTCCCTTTATGAGTTACTCTTTGGTAATGTAACTTCCGTTGCAATACTTCCAGAGAATAAGAAACGTCCAATTATGGTGGGAAGGGACGTAATAAAACCAGTTGGGTTTAAGCTTGATGAGGGAGTGCTTCCATATCCTCCCAACGCCCACCTTGGTTATAGACTGCTTCATGAATATTTTACATTTCCAGAGAAGTACCTGTTTTTTGACCTGGACAACCTTGAAGTTCATTCATCTGAAAGGAAATTTGACGTACTGATACTTTTGAACCAGGTTCCAAAGGGGAGACTCGCCATTGACAGAACAACATTTGCAATGGGTTGCTCCCCGGTTATTAACCTTTTTTCAAAGACAACCGATCCAATCAGATTAGACGAAAGAAAAAGCGAGTACCTCCTTGTTCCAGATAAACGCAGGGAGAAATCCACGGAGCTGCATTCAATAAACACAATTTCTGCAAGTTCCGACAGCAGGGAGGAGACAACAAGAATTGCACCGTATTTCTCCTACAACCATGAAATGGAAAAAAAAGGGCAAAACGCCTTCTGGCATATAAGAAGAGAAGACACAGGGAGAAAGGATCTTCCTGGGTCGCATGTTTATATCTCTTTTGTAGATCTTGACTTTCAAGCATCATTACCTCCGAGAAAAACAGTATTCGGTCACACACTTTGCACGAACAGGAGCCTTGCCGAACAGCTTCCAGCAGGTGCTTTAATGCAAATCGAGACCGCTGCTCCGGTCTCATATATATCAATTTTAAGAAAACCGACCACACAGATCAATCCACCCCTTGAAGGGGCGGCCCTGTGGCGTCTGATTTCACACCTTTCTCTGAACTACCTGTCCCTTTCAGAAGGAAAGAACAGTCTAAAGGCCTTGAGAGAAATATTGAGGCTATACAGTTTCTCAGATCATACTGATTCTTTGCAGCAGATTTCAGGTATCAGGGATATGGAATGCAGCCGAGTGGTAAGACGGGTGGGACTTGATGCGTGGCGTGGGTTTTGCCGGGGAATTGAAATCTCGCTTACCTTTGACGAACGCCAATATGTTGGTAGCAGTGCTTTTCTCCTTGCGGCTGTTTTAAACAGCTTTTTCCCGCTTTACTCATCTGTCAATTCATTCACTCAGTTGGTTATTAAAAGCACGCAAAGAGAAAGGATCTGGAAAAGATGGCAGCCCATGGCTGGGGAACAAATAATTCTATAATTGATTATCTTTTCGATAAGCCCCACAGATTCGATTTTTATCAGGCCGTGCGGCTCATTGAACTTCTTAATCCTGACAAACAGTCAGTTGGTGAAGGATCTGACCCTTCTAACGAGGCGATCAGCTTCCATTCCCATGTCCATTTTGGCTTTCCGCCAAGTCTTATTCATGAGCTGGAAAGAAAAGTCCCCAGGAAAGACCATGATGAATATCAGAGATATAATGCAAATGATGACTCTGAAGACATCGAAGGGGATGAAGCTCCTCAGGCTGATATGACGGTCAACTTTATGGGACTTGCCGGGGGCATGGCTCCATTGCCGGCACCCTATGCTGAACTTGTTTTAGAACGAAAAAGCAAAAAAGATACAGCATTAAAAGCTTTTCTCGATATTTTTAATCATCGTCTCATCTCCATGCTTTACAGGGTAAGGAAAACTTACAGGATTGGCTTTGAAACCGGTCCGCCCAGCGAAAGCAGTTTTGCCAAATATATATTCTCTCTTATTGGCCTGGGAACTGCCGGGCTGCAAAATAAGATGCCCATGAATGACAGAGCATTGCTTCACTATGCAGCTTTGCTGGCCCAGCCAAGATCCATGGCTGGCCTTGAACTTATATGTACTGATTATTTTAACGCAACTATAAAAGGACATCAGCTTTGTGGCGACTGGTATCCTATTGCCGAGGATCAGAAGACAGAAATTGGTTTAACAGGAAAGAATAATTCCCTTGGTGTTGAAGCGGTTCTGGGTGGGAAAATTTTCACAAAACAAGATAAATTTGAGCTTCATGTCGGCCCCTTGAGTGTTGATCAGTTCCATGATTTTCTCCCAACAGGTAAGGCTTTTATCCCGCTTTGTCAGATGACTCGATTCTATGCTGGTGACAGCATGGAGTTTGATATTGTGTTGAAACTAAATGCCCAGGACGTGACTGAATCACGCCTTGGACTTGAGTATGGGCCCCGGTTGGGCTGGACAAGCTGGCTGGGTACAAAGGTAATAAAAAATAGCGGTGTAGTCAGACTTTCACCGAGACTGATTAATACTAAAATCTGAAGTTGTTCTGAATAATAATTTTAATATTATGAGCCAGTTCAATCTGCTCAAGAAAGAGTAATAAAAATGGGTCTTGATTTACAGTCTGTAATTGAAAAATTGAATCCTGTATGCAGAAAAGGGTTGGAGTTTGCAGCAGAGTTTTGCGTTTCCCATGGTAACTATAACGTCGAGCTGGAGCATTTTTTGCTGAAGCTGCTTGATGCAGCGGATACAGATATTCAAAGACTTTTTCGATACTATGAGATCAGGACCGGAGATGTTCAGCGCGAACTTACCCGTATTATCGAGCGATTTAAGCGTGGGAACAGCAGAACCCCTTCTTTGTCTCCTCAAATAATAGAGCTGCTTGAGCAGGCATGGCTACTGTCTTCCCTGCATTTTGATTCTGGAGAAATACGTTCTGGTGCCATTTTAACTGCCCTGCTGGATCACGATGTGCTCAGGGGCGTAATTATTGAGTCCTCTCCATCGCTCAAAAAAATACCAAAATCTGCGATAAAAAAAGAGTTTCGCGAAATTATCAAGCATTCGAGCGAGGATGCAGGTGCGCCAGGGTCTTCCAAGGCTGACAGCGACAAGAAGCTTAACGTGGCCAAGGACAAGAAAGAGTCCCAGCAGCCATCCCTGGAGCAATTCACAATAGACTTAACCGACAGGGCCAGGCGTGGCGAGATTGATCCTATCTATGGCCGTGATCTTGAGATTCGTCAGATAATAGATATTTTGACAAGGCGGCGACAGAATAATCCAATTTTAACAGGTGATGCAGGTGTCGGTAAAACTGCGGTTGTGGAGGGTTTTGCAATTCGCATCGCTGAAAAAAAAGTTCCAAAATCACTTCAAAAGATTTCTTTAAGGCTTCTTGACCTTGGGCTTTTGCAGGCAGGGGCCGGTATTAAGGGTGAGTTTGAAAAACGGCTAAAATCAGTAATCGATGAGGTAAAGGCTGCTCCGAACCCGATTATTCTTTTTATTGACGAGGCACACATGATGATCGGTGCTGGCGGTGCTGCGGGGCAGGGGGATGCTGCAAACCTTCTTAAACCGGCACTTGCAAGGGGTGAGCTTAGAACCATTGCTGCCACAACGTGGTCTGAATACAAGAAGTATTTTGAAAAAGACCCGGCCCTTGCCAGAAGGTTCCAGGTCGTCAAGATTGACGAACCCAGCGAAGAGTCAGCAATTGACATGGTTCGCGGAGTTGTTGAAAACCTTGAACTGCACCATAATGTAACTATCCTTGATGAAGCTGTGCGCGATGCAGTAAGGCTTTCAAGCCGTTATATTACAGGAAGACAGTTGCCGGATAAAGCTATAAATGTACTCGATACTGCATGTGCAAGGGTTTCCATAGGACAGAATGGAATACCAGTCGAAATTGAAGATGTTCAGAGAAGGATGGACGAGGCAACACTTGAGCTGAAAATTCTTGAACGTGAACAGGCCTCCGGGTCCGACCATATTGGCAGAGTTGATGAACTTCGAAATCTGCTTAAGGAAATAAATGCTGAAAACGATGAGCTAGAAGCTAAATGGAAGATTGAGCTGAAGACCGTTGTAAAATTTATTAATATTCAGAAGAAGATAATTGCTGCCAGGCAAAATGGTGAGCAGAATGAAGATCAGAAAGACAGGACGGTAGATGTTGCCAGCCTTGATGAACTTGTTCTGGCTTTAAAAAAAGAAGAGGATGTCTTAAAAAGTATACAGGAAGACGAAACCATGGTACCTGTATGCGTTGATTCAAGGATAATAGCCTCTGTTATTTCTGACTGGACAGGGATTCCAGTTGGGAAAATGATGACCGATGAAATAGATACTGTACTCAACCTCAAGGCAAAGATGGAGGAGAGGATCATAGGCCAGTCACAGGCTCTGGAGACTATTTCAAAACGTATCAGGACTTATCGGGCTGATCTTGACGACCCAGGCAAGCCGGTTGGTGTTTTTCTGATGTCCGGGCCAAGCGGTGTAGGAAAGACCGAAACCGCAGTGACCCTGGCGGAAATACTGTATGGCGGTGAGCGTAATTTAATTTCCATAAATATGTCTGAATACCAGGAAGCATACACAGTATCGGGGCTGAAGGGTTCGCCTCCAGGGTATGTTGGCTATGGCAAGGGAGGAGTTCTTACCGAGGCTGTGCGACAGAAACCGTACAGCATAGTACTCCTTGATGAGGTGGAAAAAGCTCATCCTGATGTTATGGAACTGTTCTACCAGGTATTTGACAAGGGAGTTATGGAAGACTCTGAAGGACTGGTGGTCGATTTTAAGAATACAATAATTCTTCTTACATCCAATGTCGGTTCTGACAGGATTCTCAAGGCGACCAGGATGAGCAGTGAACCGCTTGAATATGAATATCTTCAAGAACTTATACGACCAGACTTGCTTGATTTTTTTAAGCCATCATTTTTGGGACGACTCGTAATCGTTCCGTTTTATCCCCTGGATGATGAGGTTATACGCACAATTGTACAACTCAAGCTGGGCAGAGTAATTAACCGTTTTGAGGCAAATCACAGGATAAAACTTCATTGTACTGATGAGATTGTCGCTGCAATCGCAGAAAGATGCACAGAAGTTGATACTGGCGCTCGAAATGTCGATTATATATTAACACATGCCCTGTTGCCTGATCTTTCATCTGAGCTGTTGCAAAGGATGGGTATGGGGGCACCGTGTACGGATATATTTGTCTCGATTGACGAAATGAGCGGATTCGAGTATAGGTTTGAGCCAAGTCTTGCTTCTGAAGAAGAGGAAGAAAAAAGTCATGAGCCGGATGAGCAAAAGACAGACGAAAATGATACAAATGCCTCAGGAGTTGATTTCTCAAAGATAAAAAAGGGGAAAACAGCTTCAAAAAAGTCAAAAGGGCTAAAAGAATTTTTTAAAAAATAGTGGAAAATGATGAAATTTCAGCTTTCAAAGGAAAAAGTAACAGTAATTGCAGCTTCTGCCATGCTTTTGGCGGTGCTGGTTTTTGTTGCTGGATTTCTGGTCGGATACCAGACTGATATACCGGATTTTGCAAGGCAAATAACAAAAAAAGTTGAAACCATTCCATCTTCAACCTCTGTGCGAGTTAAGATAATCGGTAATCAACCTGACGAATCCAATGATAAAGTTGCTGACACTAATGATGTGAAAAAGGCAGACGCAGATGTTATACCACCTGCTCCTCCTGATGTGGATGAGGATGATCGCCCTGCTGATGTACTTACGGATGAAAAGGAGGCTGCAAGGACTATCAGGCCCTCCTCTTTTACCTGTGTTATCAATAATGTTTTTTTAAGCGAGGAGAATGCAATAGCATTTTCCGCAAGGCTTGCAAAAAAGGGCTATGAATCATTTGTGTTAGAGGTTGGATCATCGGGAAATAATAATGTATATAAAGTGCTTGCTGGTGAGTTTGATAATGACTTATCTGCTGAGGATCTAAAGTTGAACCTTGAAACAAGCACCGGGTATCTTGGAAGTGTTTGCTTTGTAGATTCAAAGTACATCCTTTGGCCTGTTAATAAAAAGAAACCTGAACCACCAAAGCCTCCAAAAGCTAAACCTTCTGTCAAAAAACCAGTGGCGAGCAAGCCTGTGCCTGCTAAAAAAACGTCAAAGAAGAAAACGTCTATTATAACAAAATCAGGAATGTATCCATATTCTTTACGGCTTGGATGTTACCGTGTTGAAGAATATGCAATAAAGGATTTTAAAAAATATAATAAGAAAAATGTTGCCCCATACATGTTTATGATAGACCTTGGAAGTGATGGCGGTGCGTGGTGGCGTATTTATTCAGGCTATTATCAGGCTGAGGAAAATGCTATACTTGCTAAAAATAAATCAAAACTTTCAAAATCCATAGTCAGAAATACTCCCTTTGCTGTTTTGCTTAATGAGTATGATCTTCAAAACAATGCAGGAGGTCTTGCCGAGCATGTGAGTAAACTGGAGAGTGAGGGTTTCTCCCCGTATGTAGTAAAAGGAACTGAAAAGGCCAGGCTTTACCTTGGTGTCTTTACTACTAAGAGAGAAGCAAAAATTTACATGAAATCCCTTGAAGCCAGGGGTGTCGCTGGCAAGGTAGCCTTAAGATAAGATTTAATTAAATAAGGATGCGCATTTAAAATGATTTACGAATTCGAACTTGATGAAAAAAGGACTTTTGCTTTATTGCTGGCAGTCATTGTGCTGTTTGTCCTTATATTTGGTTCTGGAATCATTTTTGGGATTATATCAAAGAAGAATAAAGCTGAAGATAAAAAGAAGAAAATCGCCATCCATTTAAACGAAAATGTAGAAAAGATTGAGGCTGCTGAAGAAGTAGAAAAAGAAGAAGTTGCGCCTGTTGCCCAGGATCAGGGAGAATACACGGTTCAGGCAGGAGCTTTTCTTTCACGCAAAAGAGCAGAAGAGCTTGTGTTGAAGCTTGTTGGGATTGGGCATTTTCCTTATATTTTCGAGGGTGATGACACCGATGGAAGGCAGTGGTTTGCTGTCAGAGCAAAGGATTTTAGCAACAAAAATGACGCAATTGCCTTTGCTTTATTGCTTGAGAAAAACAATAATTTACGCGCCATCGTAACAAATAAAAATTCTTTTGCAGCAATTGCATCACCTGCAAGTTTTGAAAAAGACAAGTTGTTTGCACTTTTAGTGAGTGCCTATAGCTCGAAGGAAAAAGCAAATGCAGAAGCTGCCCAGTTAAAAAAGAAGGGCGTTAATGCATATGTTTTTGTTGGAGACGATCCTGATATTGAGCTAAAATGCGCTGTGCTTGCAGGGGGTTATAAGGATAAAGAGCGTGCTGAAAAAGAAAGAACCAGGCTCTGGAAAAATTATAAGCTATGGGCCAGGCTGATTTATATTGATAATCCCGGCAATATGACCGGGGAAATAACAAAAAAGGATGCCCCCAAAAAAGTTTTGAAAAAAAAGGCCAGCGCACCATTTGTCGTGAAATATCCATATACAGTTAAACTCTCTTCCTTCAGGAAGGTGGAAAGTGCCAAGATAGCTGTTGCATCATACAAAAAAAATGGTCTTTCTCCAATTATTGTAGCCATTGATAGCGGCAGGAGTGGAATATGGCGAGTGGTTTACGAGGGCAGGTACAAAACAAAAGCCGAGGCAGAACAGGCAGCCCAGAGTTGCCAGGTTAAAGGTGCGGTTCCCAGGCATACGCCGTATACGCTTCTTTTGGGCGAGTTCTCTACAACTCAGAGTATGGCTGTTTTTAAGCAGGATCTGCTAAAGGGAGGATTTTTTCCCTATTCCCATGCTGATGGTGAAGGCGTAGTACGGCTTTTTTTGGGTGCTTTTGTTGATAAAGATGTGGCCGCTGTGAAAAAAACCGAGATTGAAAAACTGGGAATTCAAAGCCAGGTGGTTTTAAGGTAGCCATTTTTAAATGCCGAATGAAAATTGTCTTTTTTGTCGATTTCAGCAAAGGGGCATAGTTTATAGGCCGCTTTGAACATGTGTAAAAAACTAATTTTTTGTCAGGCATTTTTTACGTATGAATCAGGGCCAGGCATTGCGAATATGCCCTTAATATGGTATGTAGCAAAACTATCTTTAAAGTAGTTTAAAAAGCTGATAGAGTATGTTTTTATTATGCTTTAATAATTTTTTTCAAGTTCAGCTCTATTATCACTGGAAGTTTTAGTTTTTGATATTAAATACGCAGTTTTATTCGGCCCTGAGGCCTAAGAGATGATTTTATGAAGGCGTTTTTTTCATACGTATTATATTACGCTAAAGAGTTGAACAAAGTATTTCCTATTTTTAAAATCCTTATAATTATATTCGCATTATATATTGTTATATTCCTGACAGTCAGGGGCGCACGTAAGTTCAGGGCCTGGCTGAAACTCCGTAAAAACAAGCTGAAAGACAAGAGAGAGAAAAAAGATAAGGATGGCGACGGCACTGATGATGGACTCGGTGACGGTGTTGCCGGAGATCAGTTAAGCGAATTGCGTGAAGCCTTTAAGAGGGCATCTAAACATATAAAGGAAAATGTTTCCTCTGAGAAGCGGGATATATATATTCCCTGGTATATAATGGCGGGTCAGACAAATGCCGGCAAGACCACTGCTCTTGCAGGAACCGACTCCCACCTGTCAATGGACTTGTCGCCGCTTGATGATCTATCTGCAAAAAAAGCGTGCAATTTCTGGTTTTTTGATAATGGAATTGTCCTTGACGTGAATGGTGACTATGTCCTCAAGGATGATGGACAAACCTCTGATACAAGGTCATGGTCAGAGCTTGCAATTCTTCTTCAGCAGTATCATCCTGCAAAGGCTGTTGATGGAATTGTTGTGACTATTAGCTGCGAAGATCTTTTGCCAAAAAAAAGTGAAACCGATGCAAATGCGGCTGACCATATTGGGGATCTTATTTTTAAAAAAATTCATAAGATTCAAAAAGCACTTAGTGTCAGGCTTCCAGTATACGTTCTTGTTACAAAATGCGATACAATAAAAGGATTTGA
Source organism: Desulfobacterales bacterium (assembly GCA_029939895.1). Lineage (GTDB taxonomy): Bacteria > Desulfobacterota > Desulfobacteria > Desulfobacterales > JAOZSB01 > JAOZSB01. Next base: position 11,137 of record JAOZSB010000011.1, on the reverse strand, counting down.
AAGTTTTTGCGACAGAGTTCCGGGTAATACCGTCAATGACATATTTGGCTGGTCTAATCCTAATTCCATAGAAAGTGATTTTGAAAGTGCATGGCTTGATGATGCTTTTGCAGAAATTGCTGGAAGATTAAGAACAATTCAGTTTGAGACATTTACTGAAAAAAGTGATTTTCACATAAACGACTTTCTCTATCTTTTTCCCGAAGAGTTCAAGAAAATTGAAGACGGCGCAAAAATTTTTGCTAATAGACTTTTCAACAGAGAGGACTATTTTAAGGCCTTTCTTTTCCGTGGGATATTTTTTACCGGTGCTTCAGATGCAACCGAACCTGAAAAAAAATCGTTTTTTGTAAAAGGCCTTTTTGAAGATAAAGTGTTTCCTGAATATACACTTTCAGAGTTAAAATCAAAATTCCGGCTTCCACGGAGTTACAAAATACTGGCAGCCAATATATTTACAGTCTTCTTTTTTATTTTTATATATTCTGGTCTCTGGTTTGCTTATGGCAATTTGAAACAGGAGGTCAGCTCCCTTCAATTTGTTATGGATTTAATATATGATGATCTGGTAGAAGGAAGTAAAACTACGTCAATAGAAAAGGATGCTTTTAAGAAGCATTCTATAAAACTCCTTGATGGAATGACCAAGATTGAGACTTCGAGTCTATCTTCTCCCTTTTGTCCAAGTTCATGGTTTAATTCAATCAACGAAAGAATTGCAGATGCCATAGCGGTTTCATATGACCAGATAATTATCAAGACTATCCATGACGAGCTTATAAAAAGGGCTTACCTTATTATTAAAAAGGATATAAGACAGCCTTTGTATGTTGGTCAGACCCCGACAATGCAGGAAACTCCTGAGTTTATTATTTTTAAACAATACATAGGTGAGCTTGTCGAGCTTCAATCCTACCTTGAGCTATACAATGGCTTAAAGGATGCAGGGAATGAAAGTCTAGGAGATCTGGGTAAAATTATCAAATTCCTTTTTGACATTAATTTGCCTGACTCGTTTTACAGCAATGCTGGTTTTTATGAAAAAGCAATGAATAATGCTTCTGTTGGAAAGATTGATGTGAGGCAGTTCCAGGCTGATTCCCGCAAAAAAGCAGACCTCCTTGCACAGCGATTTTTTGACAGGGTTTTTAGCCGTTCGGAAATTGTTTTAGCTGTAACAGATCTTTCAAAAGAACTTGATGCTTTTGAGGAAGCAGAGGCCCGTAATTCTTCAAATTCCGAAACTGCTCAAAGCCTTCTTGATAATATTGCA
>JAOZSB010000011.1:0-9854 GCA_029939895.1 Desulfobacterales bacterium | reverse complement strand
TAGACAAAGAAGAATCAATGCTTAGAGGCATGGTTGATAATATTGCAAAAACTGCTCAGCTTATTTCCAGGCCAAAAAACGACTGGGTACATTATGACCGGATGAACCTAGGCCCCTTTTATGATAATATAATTTCGCAGATTACTTCATGTGAGTTGCTTGATTTTGATATGGATTACATGATCAACGAACATGGTGCTGCAAAATTTAAAGAACTTTCAAAGTATCTAAACACAGTTTCATCGCCGGTTACCGGAACACTTTTTAAGAGGGTTAAGCCTGAAGCTGTACCAGGGCAAAATGCACTTGCATCTAAGGCCGCATCGAACAAAAAAGTTGCAGGTCTCAAAGATAAGGCAAATGCCAAGAAAGAGGCCGCAGCAAAGAAAAAAGAAGCCGCAGAAAAGAAGAAAGCAGGTGCTGCCTCTAAAATACCAGGGGATAGTATAAAAGGTGATGTAGGAAAAGAAGTTGATATGCCGGAGGCACCTGTTTTTGTAGATAATCCTGTTCGTCTTGAATTGAAACAATCTGATACACTGGCCGGGTTGACCCAGACACTTAAAGACTACCTGAACCAGCAACAGGCATCGTCTACTGAAGATATGGAGTTTCCCACATATATTCCTGTGGGTCAGCGATTGACATGGAAACAGAATGTACTTGATGAGGCTGTTGCCGAATATGAAAAAAGCAAAAAATATCTTGAAGAACGCCTGAAAGATACTCCAGATGAATCAAAGAAAATAATTGAGGAAATGAGCAGGAAAAACCTTGGTGAAATGATAGTCGATCACCTCAAGCGTGCAGTTTCTTTTAGTAAGGAAGAAAGATGGTTAAGGCCGATATATAAAGAGATGCGTTTAAAAACAGATATTGAAAAATTTGCTCTTGCCGCAGTAAAGTTGAAACACATTATTGAGATTTTTGATGAGCTTCAATTAAACATGCCCAGGGGTGAACTTTTCGCTCTTGTAACGTATCATTCCCAAATGCTTCTTGATGAGATAGACATTATCCTTAAATCAGATTCACTTTACCTTACTGATGGCATAAGCCTTGGTAAATGGGATGGGATGCAGGATGCTTCCCTTGCAGCATTCGGCACTGCCTCAGAAGCTGAATTGGAGCATTTACTGGGAGTTTACAGAAAAAGATTAAAACACATTGCTTATAATTATGCATCCCCCCTGGTCAAGTTCAGTGCTTTGCTTGGTCCCACCTTTGACAGTGAGCATGTAAAAGCGCTTTACAGGTGGGAGGATATAATAAAAGAATTTGATAAATATTATGAACAGGTAGAAAAAAAAGAAGAAGAGGAAAAGGCCAAGGCAGCAGAAGAAGAAAAAGCTGGTAAAGATAAGGCAGAAGAAAAAAAAGAAGAGAAAAAAGAAGAAGTCCCTGTTCCAGACAATGAGGTTTCAAAACTCCAGGCTTTTATTATAAGGGATCTTAACGGTGCTGGTAAGCTTAACTACATGGAAAAAATTTCAGACAAAGACCTGTTGTTAAGACCTCGAAGTTATTTTGGGAAAGTTAAGCAGAATATCACCAAAACTGTCTACGAAAGATGTGAAGCAATCGCATTAAACTCATTGTATGCTGAGTATATGAAGATTGAGGAACTGTATAACAAGAAACTTGCCGGTCGATATCCCTTTACAGATCTGCCTGGAACCAGGGATGCGTTGCCCGATGATATATTTTCATTTTTTACTTCATACAAGAATTTCAAGCCCTATAAAAATGTTATGATCAAATATCGCTCCCGTTTCACTTCTGACAGTCTCCGGGCGATAGATTTTGTTGAAAATCTTGAAAAACTGGAAGACTTTTTTAAAACATTCCTTGATGAGACCAATCAATTGCCGACCTACACCCTGAAGCTGGAATTCCGGGTGAACAAGGATTACGAATATGTGGCAAATCAGATAATCGGGTGGGAATTTAAATCCGGTAAAAAAAGAGTTAATAACAACGATGAGGAAAAAAAGCTCAAGTGGTCTGCGGGAGATCCTGTAGTTATGGAGATTCGCTGGGCTGAAAACGGAACCGATTTTCCAGTTGATTTCAAGGACCGAACTGCCCTGAATGTTGACGGCAAGGCAGCTGATTTTGTTTATGAACAATACTGGTCACTTTTCAAGCTGATCAATGACTACAAGGGCAAGGCAACAGACTTTCCAAGGGCAAAGGATCCAGAACCCCATACTCTTGGATTTGAAGTTGATATCAAGAGAGCAGCGTTTCCCTCTGGAGTGTTGTTTGATTTGACTACCAAGGCTTACGCAAGAATTGAAATCTGGGAACTTGGTGCAGATGATAAAACAAGAAGACTGGTCTTGCCTGAATTTCCGCCAAGTGCTCCCAGGTTGACCATCAGAGAAACAGGCGATGGGAATTATGTCCGCCGTTGAAAAAGTTTATATACGCATGACCGGCCCTTTAGATGGTATGGGCATCCCCTTTAACGTTATCAACGTAGAGGGAGAGGAATATCTATCAAGACCCTTCACCTATAAAATAAAAGTCATCAGTGCTAATCCTGCTGAAGACATGGCCGCCATGATCTCTGAGGAAGTCACGGTTTTCATAGAATCCGGCCCTGGAACCTTTCGGTGGATTTGCGGAAAAGCTGTTGAGTTTTCACAGATGGATACTGGTGAAATTGATGCTGACTTTTCTACAGAATACAACCTCGTACTAAAGCCCTGGTTCTGGATACTCACACTTACCAAGGACTGTAAAGTCTTTCAGAATTTGACTGTTAAGGAAATAATCGAAGAAGTATTTGGGGGATATTCTTTTTCTGAATTCAGATTTGCGCTTACCGGTACATACGAACCGAGAATCTATTGTGTTCAGTATAATGAAAGTGCCTTTGATTTTGTGTCCCGGCTTATGGAATCAGAGGGGATTTTCTATTATTTTGAACACACCGATGCTGGTCATACAATGGTAATCGCAGACAGCCTTGATGTGTTCGAGCCTGCACCTTTGCTTGCCAGCGTGAAGATAAAGCCGAGTGAGGGCAGTTGGGGCGATGAGGGCTTTATTCAATCGTGTAGTTTTGAACAAAGGGTTATTCCCAATAAGTATTCCATGAATGATTACAATTTTGAGACTCCAGATACTTCGCTGCTTACATCGGTTGCCGGAGTCGGGCTTGACCTTGAAAATTACGACCATGCAGGGAAGTACTCCCAGACTGCCCAGGGCGAAGCAATTGCACAAAAAAGATTAGAAGCAATTGAGCTTAATGAAAAGACCCTGAGCGGAATCAGCCAGTGCCGTGGCTTTTCCGTGGGAAGTAAATTCGGTCTTGCAAATCATACACGTGCTGACCTTAACACGAACTATGTAATTAAAAAACTTACAATAAATGCATCCCAGAAGCAGTACTTAAATAACTTTGAGGCATTTTTTGCAGATACCGAGTATCGGCCGGAGCTTAAAACACCAAAGCCAAAAATTCCAGGAAGCCAGACAGCCCTGGTTGTGGGCAAGGAAGGCGAAGAGATTTGGTGTGACTTATATGGACGGATAAAGTTGCAGTTTTACTGGGATCGAATTGGTACCAATAATGAAGACAGCTCTTTTTGGGTTCGAGTGGCCCAGACCTGGGCTGGTAAAGCCTGGGGCAGTCTGTATACTCCACGCATGAATGCAGAGGCTGTTGTTAGTTTTTATGAGGGTGATCCTGACAAACCTCTCCTTGTTGCCACGCAATATAATGCAAGCCAGGTTTTGCCCTATGAACTGCCCCTGCACAAAGCTAAAAGTGTTATTAAAACGCTTAGCACAAAGGAAGGTGACGAAACTTCAAACCAGGGCAATGAGCTGACCTTCAAGGATAATATTGACGAAGAAAACATATACATGCACGCACAAAAGGATATGAACACAAAAGTGGAGAACGATTGCACCCTGTATGTGGACAGGGATATCTCCATTGATGTCAGGGGTTATATCCAGATCACAGGCCGCACCATACGCAGCGAGGCCTATGGAAATCATATTTATAATAATGCATCACTGGGTATAAATAATCTTGGAATAAGCGAGGCTCCATCCCTCTCGGATGTGGCCAGCAAGAAGCTTCCAGGGATTCATTATGTTTCTAACGGGCCAATTACCTATTCAACTTCCGATGAATCTGATGAGGCGATTGCCAATGTTTGCAGTCTTGCTGGATTAAAGCTGGCCCTGTATCTGGCTCTTCCGTCGTTTACGCTTCCTAATCTGGCACTTCCCGGCCTGACAGCACCTGATATTGATTTTTTAAAGCAGTTCCTGCCGAGTATGGATCTGCCTGATTTTAAACTGCCCAGTATTTCAATGCCAGGTTTTGACTGTCCGAGTTTTGAAGGCCCGGATTTTTCCCTGCCAGACCTTACTCTGCCCGATATTACGGTTCCTAACATCGATCTTTCCTTTGGGTTTCCAGAGATTGATTTTCCTAGTATCATGCTGCCTGATTTTGATTTGCCTGATTTTTTCATACCTGACTTGGGTTTACCAGAATTTTCATTGCCTGATTTCGATATTCCAGAAGTAAAGCTGCCCAAAATAAGCAAACCTGAGTTTAAGCTGCCGGATTATAAATTTCCTGGTATCAAGCTGCCCAAGTTCAAAAAACCAGACCTGGAGATGCCTGACTTTGAGTGGATGGATGTTGATCTGCCAGGGTTCAAGTTACCCAAGTTTTCCTTTGGTGATATATCTCTGGATGATTTTGGAATTCCAGAATTTCTTATTCCTGATTATGGTGTGGCTGATCTTCCAGATGTCGATATATGGCCGGATATTGAATTGAGAAACCTGATAAGGCCAATACTCTCTGTAAAGATATTTGACTTCCTTACAGACATCAAGGTTCCCAAACCAGGGCACATCAAAAATCGTTCCTGGCTGGGGATCAAGAACCAGGCCCTTATAGCAATCGGGAATGTGACCCTGAAAAAAGAAAACAATGAGGGTGACGGTGAAAGTGAAGAAGATCTGGGTATTACGACTAATGCACATCTGGGGATTTCTTACACTGCCGGTCTTGGGATGATTTATTATTCTAAAAAGAATATAATTTACGAAGCCAAGCTGCTGATCACAAATCTTGCTGGTCTCCATATTAAAAATAAAGCCAAAAAAGGTATGGATTACGAGGCGAAGCTTGCAGTGTTAAATGTTGCTGGTGGAAATATCAAGAACAAGGCACAGAAAATTATAAGTAAGGCCACGCTTGGTATTATAAATATGGCTGGCAAGGATTTAAAAAATAAAGCTGGCGTGAAATTGACAAATCAGGCCACCCTTGCGGTGCTTGACATTGGTTCAGCTAAGGTTGCTTATAAGGGAGCGATTGTTAAGGTTAATTAGGATTTATGATTTTTTATAATTTGGGGAAAACAAGTAATCTGAAATCATAAATAATTCAGGGGTATTGATACATGACAACTCAAGAAAACGTTTATATTAAAGTATCGACACCGATAGACGCACCTGGAGCGGTTTTCGCCCTTGATCATATAGAGGGGCGTGAGGATATTTCCGAGCCATTTTCCTATCGGCTTGCCTTGACCAGGACGGATGAGATTATTGATTTCTCGGACTTGATCGGGCAGGCAATTACAGTAAGCTTTGCAATCAAGGAAGGTGCATTCAGATATATAAACGGTATTGTGACACGATTTGCCCAGGGTGAAAGTGATGACATGACTGTCCCCTTTGAGGCAGAGATAAGGCCGTGGTTCTGGCTTCTTACAATGACGAGGGACAGTAAAATTTTTCAGGAGAAAACGATTCCCGATATTATTGAGGAAGTTTTTGGTGAACTCGGTTACACAGATTATCGACTGAATTTAACTGCAACCTATGAACCCAGGATCTATTGTGTTCAGTATCAGGAAAGTGCATACAACTTTGTTTCCAGGCTAATGGAAGAAATGGGTATATATTACTATTTCGAGCATATAGATGGAGTGCACACAATGGTACTCGCAGATGCAGCATCCTCCCTGGAACCCTGCACACATTCTGCGATTGGGGAGATAGCTGCAACAGCCGCTCAATGGCAGTATGAAGAATTTGTCACCAATGCCAGTTATGTGAAAAGGGTGATACCCAATAAATTTTCCCTGTGTGATTACAATTTTGAAACCCCGGACACATCCCTGCTTGTAAATCAGACAGGTGAGGGGGCTGATCTGGAACTTTACGAGTATCCAGGCAAGTACGAGACTGCTTCTGTGGGCGAGTCCCTGGCAACACTGCGTATAGAGAGTGTTGAGCGTCCTGAGACGTCAATAAAGGGGGAAGGCACCTGCAAGGGCTTTACCGCAGGTAATACCTTTAGTTTAACAAAGCATACAAGGCCGGAACTTAATGTTGATTATGTTATAGAGTCCCTTTATATCCGGGCTGATCAGGATCGTTTTACAAATACCTTTGAAGCGTTTCCTGCGGATGTAGAAATTCGACCCCGCAGGAAAACCCCCAGACCAAGAATATACGGCAGTCAGCACGCACTTGTTGTGGGAAAAGAAGGAGAGGAAATCTGGTGCGATGATTATGGCAGGATTAAGGTTCAGTTCTATTGGGACAGAATCGGAGAGAATAACGAAGACAGCTCCTGCTGGGTGCGTGTAGCTCAGATGTGGGCCGGTAAAAAATGGGGAACACTTTTTACTCCCCGTATGGGTACAGAAGTAATAATCAGTTTTCTGGAGGGCGATCCAGACAGGCCTATTGTCGTTGGTACTGTGTACAACGCCAACCAGGTAGTTCCATATCCTCTGCCAGATGACAAGATTAAGAGTACTTTTTTGACCAGATCCACCAAGGAAGGTGAGTTTGGCAATGAACTCAGGTTTGATGACACAATAGATGAAGAAGAACTTTACATGCATGCCCAGAAGGACATGAATACTAAAGTTGAAAACGACTACAACCTCCGTGTGGATGGCAACCTGACGATTGAAGCAATCGGGGATATAAGGATAAAGGGGAAGTCAATAGGTTCTCAGGCTGTTGGCGGTTTTATTGCAAACAAGGCCAAGGAGGGTATCTTCAATGTAGGTATGACAGGCATACATAATCTTTCCCTTGGACCTATTACCAATACTTCATCCATAGCCATAACAAGCAACGTCAGCCACCTGGCAGCCGCAATTGTAGCTGCTGCAAAGATTGTTGAAGCAAAGACCGGAGAGGTCGTCCCCAACTGGGTGTCCAAGATAGAGAATATAATTTCTGCGGCAGCAGGAATCGGCATCAATAATATTTCCACCAAAACCATTGCCAATATTGCGTGGCTCGGTATATTAAACGAGGCAGGCCTTGGAATGATAAACCTTGCAGGAGGCGGTATAGTTAATGCCTGTAAGGGTGAGATATTAAATACTGCCGGACTCGGTATTATGAACACTGCCGGGCTTGATATTGTAAATAAGGCCAAAGGTGCTATAATGAACGGAGCAGGTCTTGCTATAGTGAATCTGGCGGGCAAGGATATGAAGAACAAGGCTACCCTTGGGATAATAAATACTGCCTCGCTGGCAATAGTAAACAATGCATCGACCGACATCAAGAGCGAAGCTTCCCTCGCACTTCTCAATAAGGCCGGTCTTGGAGTAATCAACCAGGGTACAACTGTGGAAAACAAGGGAAGTGTCGCAGTTATTGCCCAGGGAGCAATTGTAAAGTTGGGTTGATATGAGCAATGAAAATGAAAAACAGGATGCTGGGCTTCCTGCAGATGCTGTAAAAAAAGATGATTCAGCAGTTGCACAGGAAGGGTTTGAGGAAAACGTTCTCACCGATGAAAATGGTCAGATTCTTAAAAAGGATCAGTATAAAAACGGTGATTTACACGGGGATTCCCTTACCTATGACGGGACAACGGGTCATCTTCGTTATAAAGAGACCTATCGCGAAGGTCTTCTTGACGGCGAGGCCGCCATCTATAATGAAGATGGTTCAATGACACAGCAGATGTTTTATAAAAATGGAAAGCTCGACGGAACCTACACCCTTTTTGGTGATGATGGCAAGCCATTTCAAAAGATAGACTATGCTAATGACATGTTCAACGGGCAGGTTGTCTCATATAATGATGATGGGACCCTGGCACAGATTGCCACATTTGAGGATGATGTACTCAATGGTCTTGTGATAGAATATGGCGAAAATGAAGTAAAAATTTATGAGGCATATTTTAAAGATGGAGTGCTGCACGGGGAAACTATAATGTACACTGAAACTGGTGGGATTGAATCCAAGGCTTATTTTGAGGAAGGTACGCTGGTGGAAAACGATCCCTCTGGCGATGATTCTGGCCTTGTATCAACAAACGATCAGGGCGATGTTATCCAGGAGTCAGCAACAAAAGCTGGTTTACTTCACGGAGATACTGTAATTTATGATGATGACGGTAAAGTTGTGCAGCGTGTGCCCTATGAAGATGGAAAAATAAACGGCAAAGTACTTATTTATGAACATGAAAAAATGCAGTCAAGCCACTCCTATGTCAATGGTATTCGGGAAGGCGAGACCCTGGTTTACCACACCAATGGAAAGCTTTCCACAAAAATGCCGTATGAGAACAACAAGCTAAACGGCGAGATGGAGGTTTACAACCCAGAGGGAGTGCTTGTTAGAAAAGCCAAGTACAAGGATGATGAGCTACACGGCGAAACAACAAATTATTACCCTACGGGTGAGCTTTTGGGTAAAACTATTTTTGTCAAGGGCAAGCCGGAAGGTGAAGCATATACCTACCATGAGAACAGCAATGTGATGGAGAAGCGGGTTTATCAGGATGGAGAGCCTCTTGGTGAACCGACTAAATTTGACGAAAACGGGTATCTTACCGATGGAAAGCCAAAGTCAGTAATCAAAAGGATGTTCGGAGGGTAAACTGATATATTTGGGATTTGGCGGTGGATAATATGATATATTTGATAAAATGTGGAGGCAGGGCGTTATGAGTATACAGGTTTGCATGGGGGCCTTGATGCAGTGTTCCTTTGGTTCTGCGCCTTGTTCCCTGATTGTGCTTCCGTTGAGCCTTACATTTGCGGGTGTAATGCCTGCTGGTACGATAATGGACTATGCACCGATTGTGAATCTCCCGACCTTTGCAATGTGCAATACACCGTCAAACCCTGTGGTTGCTTCGGCCACTGCTGCTGCATCTGGTGTGCTGACACCAATGCCGTGTATCCCTGCTACAGCAGCACCCTGGATAGTGGGTGCGCCGACAGTGTTGATAGGCAGCAAGCCTGCATTAAATGAGACATCAACTGGCATGTGCAGTTACGGGGGCGTAATAAAGTTCACTTTTGCGGGGCAGGTTATTACGCAGCTTCCCTGACAAAAGGAAAATTTATTTTGTGATTATTTTGCCTGGATTTATCAAGGGCTACTGGAATTTTTTATCCCTGGCAATGGAGGCGTTAGCCCAGAACATTGCCTGCTCGATGTTCACCATTGACTGATTTTTTTCGCGTCCGTCTGTGCATACTTCATTTACGAGTGCTGACACTTCTTTGAATTTTTTTCTTATGGTGTCGTATTTTTCAATCTGTTCTTTTGCAGGGGAGTGATGTACAAAATTAAATTCGAGTATATCATTGTTCATGGCTGTCTCCTTGGGGTTCTTTGATGATATATTGGACTCCATATTTGATATTGATCAGTTTACTCGTTTAAAATGTTATTACCTGAAAAATAAGAATTTTTCAACCGTTAAACTGACAAAGTAGAAAAAAAATTATTAAAAAGTGATAAAAAAAAGTAACAATTTTTATCAGTAGTGTCCCGTTAAAAATCGAATAATTTCAATTGGATTTGGGCAC
>JAOZSB010000111.1 GCA_029939895.1 Desulfobacterales bacterium | reverse complement strand
ACAAGACATATCAAAATGCAAAGTTTTTAATCGTGCAAATAGCATTGCTAACCCCTTGCAATTATTCCATGCAAATACGAGGGATCAGGCCACAGGACAAAGTTATTGTTCATATAGACAGGTTTTCAGCACATAAAACTTTTAACTAAGGAGTTCCGGGGGCACGACACTTAATTTGAGTTCCGGCTGGAATTCCCGTGTCCCCAGAATTCTCCCTTCACTATGATGAACTTTTATTATACTTTTCTTGTTGAAATAACAATAGTTCCCGGTATCCAGTCGTGCCATCCTATGGGCCTGCCCCCCCCACCCACAAACGAGAATATTTCAATAGGAATGAAACGACACAATGTTCTTCCTATTGCTCTGCCAAATGTCAACTTACTGCCATCTGTATTGACTGCTTTTGTTTTTGTTATCAGCTTACCCAGCGTCCTGCCTGAAAGTGCTTCTTGTGGCACATAGTAAAGAATAACAACCAGTAATCTTAAAAAAAATTCATTCATTTCTACAATGACCTCGGCCAATCCAACCGAAACCACGATAATTCCGAACATGGAGGCAAAAACATTGCAAAAAAAATAATCCAGAACCAGATTTGCTATCCGTTGACTTGTAGAAGCTATATATATTTTCCGTGGGGATTCATTCCTTTCGACCACTTGATTTTCTTTATCGTGTACTTGTTCTTCCACCTTATCTCCTCTTTTATTTATATATAACCGGTTTTATGAAGTCGCCTTCCTTTTGTGGGATTCAACTGAAAACTTCTATTATCCCTGTGCATTGTCAAAAGTTGTCAGTATGCAAATCAATATAATCAGGCAACACCGAAAACAAAAAAAACCCCGTAATCTCTTATGAAATCACGGGGTTTATCTCATTCATGGACTGCAATAATTTGTTAAGTGGCGGAGGGAGTAGGATTCGAACCCACGGAACTTTCGCTCAACGGTTTTCAAGACCGCCGCCTTCAACCACTCGGCCATCCCTCCGCATTATTTTTTTTCTGGCGCAAAGGCTTTTGTACCATGCCTTGTAAGTGCGCAAAGGTTCTATAGCACCAGTATTCCTGTCGGTCAATCATTTTTCAAACATTTTTTTTACAATTGCAATACTTCAACAAAATGCCTGGTCGATTTTTGATTATCAATATTAAACAAAATCAAATTATGCATCATTCCATATTATGTACTTTGTCATATATTCAACTGCTTACGCCATAACCCTAAACCAAAAACTTAAATATTCAGCAGGTTTTGAACAATTTTGAAATATTTTTGAGCAGCAAATGGAGTTTTTTGATAAGATGCCTGTTTTATTAAGATTTTGTATCATAATATTGCAGCGCAGGATAACCACAAAAAAAAATAAATTATTTTCATGGTTCTTTGTCGCATATATGCCTTGCTTACCCTAATATTGTGTGTTAACACAGAATTATTATGAAGCAATATAGAATAGACGAATTGCGCCTGGAAGATCATGCAAAAATAAAAGAACACCTCGACAGCCAACTTGGAACACCAAAGATGGACGGGCTTTACTGGGTCGAAATTAACAATGCCCTGCTTAGTGATGTGCAGCAGGAACATAACGACTGCAAACCCTTTTATTTTGCTGTAGAACTTAACGAATCCTTTATTGCGTGTGAATTTCTTATCAGGACAAAAAATAGAATCCGGTGTGACTGCATTGCAAATGCAAACCAGGAACAACGCGAATGTATAATGAACTTCCTTGACGATGTTTTTGAGCAGCTTGATATAATGTGCTAAAGCATACCAGGTGCTTACAAACTAAAGGCGGCCACAGGCATGATGTTGACATGTTGTGCCACAGCCCTGTCAAGGGTGGTCTGGACGTAAAAAAGACTTAACAAGAGGAAAAATGTCGCTAAAGATAATACCCCTTGGCGGACTTGGAGAAATCGGCCTTAATATGCTGGTCTTCGAGTACGGTGATACAATATTTATTGTTGATGCAGGGCTGATGTTTCCAGAGGATTACATGCTTGGAATTGATATTGTAATCCCTGTGATTGATTACATAACAGCGAATCGGTCAAAGATCTCCGGCATTGTCCTCACCCACGCTCACGAAGACCATATTGGCGCACTCCCATACATTCTCAGGGAGGTCAATGTTCCTGTTTTCGGCACACCGTACACACTCGGAATTGTTAAGCACAAGCTTGTTGAACGCGGCCTGTATGCACAGACCAAGCTCCATGTTGTTACTCCCGAAGAAACCCTAAACATTGGTCCCTTCAGCCTGGAATTCATAAACGTCAGCCACAGCGTACTTGGAAACGTAGGCATTGCAATACGCACCCCAGTCGGGCTTGTGGTTCATACTGGAGATTTCAGGATAGGATATTCAGACATGGACGGCCTTGCCACGGATGTTAACAAATTTGCAAAGTACGGCGATGAAGGTATTCTGGCACTCCTTTCTGACTCCACAAACGTAGAGTCAGAAGGATATACGATTTCTGGCAGAAAGATAAGCGAAACCCTTGCAAACATTTTCACCCAGAGCAACGGCAGGATTATCGTGGCTCTTTTTGCATCCAACGTGATTCGGGTCAGGCGCATAATCGAAATTGCAAACCAACAGGGACGCAAGATAGTTATAAATGGGAAAAGCATTGAGACCAGCGTCAGCATTGCCAAAAAACTTGATTTTTTAAAGATCCCAAGGGACATGGAAATCGGCATAAACGAGATTGACGATTATCCAGATGATGAAGTAGTTATTATTACTACCGGCAGCCAGGGCGAACCCATGTCATCACTGGCAAGAATGGCATCGGGCGCACATAAACAGCTCAAAATCAAAGACAACGATACTGTGATTCTGTCTTCCAAAATTATTCCGGGAAACGAAAAACCAATCGCAAACATAATAAACAACCTCTACCGCAGAGGGGCCAATGTTATTTATGAAAAAATTTCCGAAGTACATGCCTCAGGCCATGCATTCCAGGAAGAACTAAAGCTGATGATCAACCTGACCAAGCCGAAATTTTTTATACCCATTCATGGAGAGTTCCGCCACCTGACCCTGCACGGCCGTCTTGCCAAAAAAATGGGCATCCCCGATGAAAATATCATACTTGCGGAAAACGGCCAGGTTGTTGAAATTGAAGAAGATGATTTTTTAATCAGTGGATCAGTACCATCGGGACGTCTGCTCGTTGACGGAAAGGGTATTGGTGACGTGGGAATATGCGTCCTCAAGGAGCGCAGAATACTTTCTGAAGAGGGGTTTGTTGCTGTAAACATAGCCTTTGACGAGGAAACTGGCTATGTTGTTTTTGGGCCGGAAATTAACTCCAGGGGCCTTTTGTTCGAGACCGCAAGGGGCCACCTGCTTGTGGATGCACAGTGCGTTATCCTGGAAATAATCGAGGAAATTCCACCGGAAGTTCCAAACAGGATGAAACGCCTGGAAGATAGAATGAAAACTGCTTTGCGGCAGTACTTTTTTTATACCATTGGAAGAAAACCAGTAATACTTCCATTTTTAATTGAAGTAAACTGACAAATAACTGAAGTTTATTAAAAATTTTATTTTTTTTATGTTTTAATTTTAATTTAAGGTAAGTAAAACAGATGAGAAAAGAGATTTCAGGAATACTGCTTTTTTTTCTTGTAGTATTAACTTTTTTTAGCCTTGCGACATACAGCAGCCTTGACCCTTCTGTCAATAACGCTGCCAGTCCAAAAGAAATCAATAACCTTTTTGGGTTATTTGGAGCGCATTTTTCCGGCCTGCTTATTTCCCTTTTTGGGGTCGGCTCATTCTGGATACCTGTAATATTTCTTATCAGCGGCATCCAGGTTGTTTTAAAAAAGCCCTCAAAGGAGCTTGCGCAGACAGTTGGCGGCGGAGTGCTGCTTGTAATTACTACTGGTGCTTTTGCAGCTTTGTTTGGTAATACAGTTGTGTTGTTTTCCATAAAATTCTCATCCGGGGGAATGCTCGGCATCCCTATTGGCTGGGCTGCGGTCAAGTATACAAATTTTTCAGGCGGAGTTTTTATCATTGCCGTGATCTGGGCAATTGCTTTTATCATCATGACCCGATTTTCCATCACTGCTTCCTTTAAACGTCTTATTGCAATTACAGCCGCCTTTATTAACAGGATCAAAGAACTTGCGCACAAATTATACGAGCGAAGAAAAAAAGCAAAAAAACTCAACATCGCCTTAAAGGAACAGGAAAAAAAGGCAAAACCAAAAATCAAGATTGCAGCCCCTCTTGAGAAAAAGCCTGCAAAAAAACCCCAAAAAAAGCAGAAACAAGAGGTTTTTGAGTTCATGAAGTCAGACATGGACTATGAACTTCCCGGCATCAATCTTCTTGATGATCCTCCTGAAACGTTTTCACCAGTGGATGCAGAGACACTTGCAGCACAATCAAAGCTGCTGGAAAAAAAGCTGGAAGACTTTGGCGTAACCGGAAGTATCACAGAAGTTGCTCCCGGCCCGGTTATCACAACATTTGAATACGCACCAGCACCAGGCGTAAAAATAAACAAGATCGTCAACCTCACCGATGACCTCGCCCTGGCCCTGCGCGCCATAAGCATAAGGATAGTTGCACCAATACCAGGCAAGGCCGCCGTTGGCATTGAAATACCAAACCATGACAGGCAGACCGTCCATATAAAGGACATAATTGATTCAGATGTTTTTTCCAAGTCCAAATCCAAGCTAACCCTGTGCCTGGGAAAGGACATCGTTGGAAACCCAGTGGTTGCGCCCATGGATAAAATGCCTCACATGCTCATTGCAGGGGCAACTGGTACTGGTAAAAGTGTTGGCTTAAACACAATGATATCGAGCATCCTTTTTAATGCCACGCCCGAAGATGTACGGTTTATAATGGTTGACCCGAAAAGGATTGAGCTTTCAAATTACGATGGAATCCCGCACCTGATTACGCCAGTTGTTACCGATGCTAAAAAAGCTACAAATGCCCTGTTCTGGGCAGTTAAGGAGATGGAACGCAGATACGTGCTGCTTGCAGAAGTAAAAGCTAAAAACATTCTCCAGTATAACCAGAAAATCAAAGCCATGGAAAAGGAAAACGAAAAGGAATCTGCCGCTGACAAGAAATCAGGCAGTGACAATTCAGCAGACGTGACAGGCGATGATGCAGCTAATGATGAAAGCAATGGTGCAGCAGATGCAGCAGTTAGCGATGAAACCGCCAATGGCGAAGAAGAAACAATAAAACACGAAAAACTCCCCTACATAATAATAATAATTGATGAGCTTGCAGACCTTATGATGGTTGCCTCAAGAGACGTGGAAGTCGCGCTGGCAAGGCTTGCGCAGATGGCAAGGGCTGCTGGTATCCATTTAATACTTGCAACCCAGAGACCATCGGTTGACGTGCTTACGGGCATGATAAAAGCCAATTTCCCAACCCGGCTGTCCTTCCAGGTTTCATCAAGAACCGACTCCCGCACAATCATAGACTCAAACGGCGCAGAAAACCTGTTGGGCAATGGCGACTTGCTCTTTCTCCCCCCTGGAACCGCAAAGCTACAGAGGATACACGGTGCATTCATCTCCGAGGATGAGCTTGCCAGAGTAATAGATTTTCTAAAGCAGCAAAAACCACCTGACTACCTCATGTCTGTAACAGAGCCGGTAAAGGAAGAAAAGAAAGACGGCGAACGTGAGGACATGGATGAAAAATACGATGATGCAGTTGCTTTGGTTTGCAAATCAGGCCAGGCATCAATCTCGATGGTTCAGCGGCATCTGCGGATAGGCTACAACAGGGCCGCCCGAATAATTGAGGTTATGGAAGAGGAAGGCATAATCGGCCCATCCGACGGTGTCAAACCACGGGAAGTCCTGGCAAAAGCGTATGACGACATTCCTTGATATTTAAAAAAACACTCATTTTTTTTGGGGATATTATTAGTCTGCCCCAAGGAGTTTTCCTACCAGAAGAGTCCCTGCAATCCCCAGGGGCTTCAACCCGAGAAAGGCCTGCGCTGATTGCCTGAAGAGGATACTGCTTTGCGCAGGGAATGAATCCTCAACATCATTAAACCTGAGCAATAGCAAAACATTGGGAAGCACGCTGAACTGGAAAGACAGGTCATATCCTGTTTCACCTGTTGCTGTTCCATTGGCCCGCAAGGCTGCATCATGAAGATCGCCGGCTTTCCCGGCAAAGGTTGTTTCAATAATCTTTTGAGTATTTTCTGCAAAATGCCCTGCAAGTGGTCCCCCGCCCTCCATTTCCCGGTATGATATCCATTCGCCTTCCCTTGGAGGGGTTTCCGGCCAGTTGAGAATATATGTAAGGATCAGAATATTGATTGCAGGGTTGGCTTCATTTCCAGCGTGTTCCTCAACTCCGTTAACGGAAATATGATATGGCTGACCAAATAAAGGAACTGACAAACCTTCCCCATGTTTTTCAACTCCGGGAATTTTTTGTTTGCTCAAGAAATCAGATTCCTTTAGCTGCAATAGAAGTTCACTGCATGTTTCAATTAGTGACTGGTTTTGATTATTCATTTTTTATGCCTTCTATATAAAGCGCCCACAGAGTTTCCTGACCAGGTTTTTTTATTTGACAGGGTTTTCACGCCTTTTGAGTTGAGCATTTCAGCTACCTCCGGGAAGGTCATGCCTTGCTGGCGCATTCTTTCGATGTGTTTGAGCACAACCTGTCTGTGAATTTTCTTTGACCCCCTGGCATACCTGTTATATTGCGGTGTATATGCTGGTTTTGTACTGGTCTGCCCTTTTTCCATGCCTGATACACGTGTATTAAGCGCATCCCCATCTTCTGCAGAAAGGATTTCAACGGCTTCAATAATCGCATCCCTGATGGCTTTTTTTATAATTGGCGCAGCCGCAGTTGCTGCATCCCTGAAGGCAGGCGTAAGTTCGGCCAGGAAATCTTTGAAAGCAGGTGAAAGTTCCGAAAATAATGATTTAAGGAAAGATGCAATTTCCAGAGTAAAATCCTGTGGATAGTCTCCAAGTTCAGGGTTGACACTGCGGGAAGTGCCCATGGGGACCGGCAGATTCGGGTCATCGTCTGTTTGAATTATTTTATGATTACTTATTGAATTATTTTTTTTAGGAAACATTATTGTTTATTAAAAGCTATTAGATATTTTTGCAAGCAAAACTAATTTTAGTAAGTTGTTATATTTTTTTAAAAATCATAAAACTGCCAAGTGCTATAAAAAACACTATTCAAACAATTTAATCATTGCCAAAAACTTAAGTTTGTGATACATATAGCCGTTAATAAAGGTATAGTTTTTTGAATTTTCTTCTTTTTCCGGGTTATTTAACATTTTTTTGGTGGGAATTATCATGAGAATCAAACTAATTGTGGCGATTGCTCTATTATTTTTACTATTCACAAATTCCTTTGGTGCTGGCGGTTACAGCTATGATAAAAAGAAAAATGCCAGGGTTAGCGAAGTTGACAAGAAGGCATTTGAAAAGCTGAAAACACTTACCAAGGAAGAGATCAAAGCTCTTGATGAAAAACTGGCCAAGGCACTCATTCTTTTTTACGATAGAGAATTTGATAAAGCCGTACCTATTTTCCAGGAAATTTCAGCCCAGGTAGAAACCATGGATATTATGTGGTGGCTGGCTTCCTGTGCCAAACAGGCTGGACAGCTAGAAGTTGCAATCCAGAAATTTAAGGAAATGCTGGCCGCAGACCCCGAACTGGGCAGAGTCAGGCTTGAACTTGCCACAATTTATTTTAACACCGGACAATTCAAAATTGCAAAGGAAGAATTGCTGATAGTCCAAAAAAGCAACCCACCTAAAGGTGTTGCTAAAAACATAGACAATATGCTTACAGCGATTCATGACCAGACCAAACTTTTTGACTGGAGTGCAAGAGCTTCGGTTGGCTGGTTGATTGATGATAATATTTCCGCAGGACCAAAAGCTGGTATAATCAACGACACGGATCTGTTCAGTGGTGCCGGAGCAATGTCCATTGGGACTGAAGCTCAGGAATTAGCATCTGCAGCATCGGTAACAACTGCATCCGGTAATATCATGTACGATATAGGCCAAAAAAATGGGCTGATCTGGTATTCAACCATTTCTCTATACAACAAGTCTTACATTGACTATGGCAAGTTCAATTATTTTATGACCGATGTATCCACCGGGCCTTGGTGGATAGGAACCAGGGACATTGTAAAGGTTCCTGTGGGGTGGACATACAACGAATACGCCAATGAAATACTCTCCAATGTTTTACATGTAGACCCAAGTTATGAACATCACTTCAATAAATCATTCAGCGTCAAAGGGCTTTATTCCTATAGCTGGTCTGACTACTGGGCACTTGCCAATGCTACCATGGACGCATATAAGCATAAGGTTGAACTTTCACCCAGCGCTTACTTTTTCAACAGAAAGCATATGCTCACGCTTACAGGAGGTTATGAGGCTAACGACGCAAAGGATAACAAGTACTCATATTATGGAGGGTATTACGCTCTCTCATATTTCATGTCCCTGCCCACCCAGACGATCATGACCGTCCCCACCAATACAGAAATTTTTGCGCAATGCAAATGGCAGGAAAAAAGATACTTGGACCCTGCACTCCCCATCTATAACGACAGAAGACGAGACGAGAAGACATCTCTCACCGCTGTTATAAGCCAGAATATTTTGGATAATTATTTTGTTTCCTTTACATACACATTTGCAGATAACAAATCAGATATGGAACTCTATAGATATGAACAGAACACCTATACTTTTAATGTAGGTTGTAAATTCTAAACCAGTTATTTTGTGTATGAACTAATAAGTGGGTTATCCAATTATGATGGCTTCGACTAAAAAGCTAATTCTATTTGTATCAGTGTTTTTTGTTGCTGCACACGCATATGCAAATACCAAATTCAGAGGGAACGCTGTATCTTCCTCAATACTTCCAAAGGATATCAAATCTCTTGACATAAAGGATTATTTTGTACGCCAGCCAGGCAGGTTTGCAGGCAAAATTCGCTCTATAAGAGGAACCCTGATTGTTGTCCATACAAAAACAGGCAAGGCTTATTTTGCCCAGAGGGGTGACCGCCTCTATGCCGGTGACAAGCTGCATACCCTGAAAAATTCCAGGGTAAGGGTTCGGCTTACAACAAACGATGTTATTACAGTATCTGCAAAATCGAGAATAGTTCTTGATGATTTAATTGACAATCCCCAAAAAGGAAAAAAAAGAACCTCGGTAAGCATGATTCGTGGCAAGGCCATGTTTTATGTTACCCGTCTTTTTAAATACCGGAATGCCGAGACATCGGTTACTACAAAGACCGCCACACTCGGTGTGCGTGGAACAAAATTTGGCATTGAGGTTAAGGCCGCAGATGAGGATTATTCCACGGCCATGCCGCTCTATTTTGCTGATATTTCAGGCAACTCAAATTTTTTGGCTGCAAATGGTGCGCCAGAGGAAGTTACACTTGTTCATGGATTTGACGGAACTGTAGATGTAACTTCAACTGTTGACGGAAGCACCCAGAGTGTTTCCCAGGGCCAGAGCCTTGAGCTTGGATTCTCAGGTGCTGGAATGACCCAGGCATCTGACCCAGGTGTTACAGCGGCCTTTGAAGCAGAAACAGAACTGCCGCCCCCGGCAGATGAAGGCGAAAGCGAAGATACATCGGGAGGTGATTCTCAAACAGTGGGAAGCACCGAGAGTGAAAGTAAAAGTGAATCCGAAAGTGAAAGTGAATCCGAAAGTGAAAGTGAATCCGAAAGCGAAACCGCATCCGAAAGCGAATCCGAAAGCACTACAGCGTCATCGGGTGGCAGCGAGCCAGTATCAGATGATCAACCAGCAGATACCCCGGTAACGCCACCAAAGCCACCACCAGAGCCACCACGCCCTCCGATAGAACCAGAGGTTACGACTACAACACAGCCGGACTTTGATGGCGGATTCTCGACAGTGCTGATTACTACTGGCTCGGCTGGCGGATATGTAGCAGACTTAACCAACACACCCGCCAGCGGTGCTGAGCCGGCATATTTCTCCCACGCTCTTGACAGTTATCCTGAAAATGCAAGCATTACCCACACTCTCAATGAAAATGCCTGGATTGATGCTTCGACTCCCGTTGGACAGAAAGAACTGCTTCTTGGTGAAATTGCAGATGATAAGATGGATGCCAAGGTTACTTATTTCAAACCTGAAGTAAACAATGCCGCGCTTTCTTCCGGTGATCAAAGACTTTTCACTTATCAAGCAGCAGGAACATACAAGAACAGCTCTGGCTATGACTATATGGAATGGGGTTACTGGGAAAACACAACTGACAGTTTCAATGACGGCAAGATTGGCATTGATGGCTATAATTATTTCGCAGCCGACAATAAGATATGGCATGTGGAAGGAATAGTAACGACATCTGACCAGATTTCTGCCCTTTCCGGGCAAAATCTATCAGCCAGCTACACAGGTGAAGCCAATGGAGTAATGGGTTCGGTAGCTGTCGCCATTGGGGGGCCTCAAATACTAAACGGCAGCTTTAGCTGTAATATAAATTTTGGAATCATTGGTTCACCCATCTCGGTCGACAGCTTTATTATTGATGTTAAGAACTCTGCAAATACCTACGAGGTTTATCTGAGTGGTGGCAGCGGTGTATTAAACAGCGATGGCTCCTTTGCCATTGAGGCCGCATCCTTTACAACGGCAGACATTGGACCGACTGCCGCACCTCATGGTCTGGAACCTACTGCCACAGGTGCCAGCGGTACATGCTTTGGCGATAGTGCCCAGGGTGTTGGCGGAACTTTTACAGCCGGCAGCAATGATGCCAATCATGATTTCTGGGCTGTTGGTGAGTTCCACGGTCAAAGATAGAGGAAAAAAGTTTTTGATTTATAAACAAACATAATCAAAAAACATTGAAGGAAAAAAATGAAAAAAGTATTCTTGATTATAGTGGCTCTGTTATTGCCATCCTTTGCTTTAGGACAAACCGTCCTAAGGGGCAATGCCGTTCCTCGAATGCAGCTTCCAAAGGATATTAAGTCCCTTGATGTCAAGGATTACTTTATCAAGCAGCCCAAAAGGATGATCGGCAAAATCCGTTCCTTACGTGGAACCCTGATTGTTGTTCAAACAAAAACTGGCAAGGCTTATTTTGCCCAGCGCAAGGACAGGCTCTATGCCGGGGATGAGCTGCATACCCTGAAAAAATCCAAAGCCAGGGTTCGGCTTACAACAAACGATGTTATCACAGTATCTGCAAAATCGAGAATAGTTCTTGATGATTTAATTGACAATCCCCAAAAAGGAAAAAAAAGAACCTCGGTAAACATGATTCGTGGCAAGGCCATGTTTTACGTTACCCGTCTTTTTAAATACCGGAATGCAGAGACATCGGTTACCACAAAGACCGCCACACTCGGTGTGCGTGGAACGAAATTTGGTATTGAGGTTAGAACCAGTGAAGACTATTCAGCATCCATGCCCCTCTATTTTGCTGATCTTAATGGCGGTGCTGGTCTTTTGGCAGCAAACGGTTCGCCCGATGAGGTTACACTTGTTCATGGATTTGATGGAACAGTTGACGTAACTTCAACTGTTGACGGAAGCACCCAGAGTGTTTCCCAGGGCCAGAGCCTTGAGCTTGGATTCTCTGGTGCAGGAGTAACCCATGATTCTGACCCAAGTATCACAGCGGCCTTTGAAGCAGAAACTGAACTGCCCCCTCCTGCTGATGATGACGACTCAGAGGATGAGCCAGTCGATGGTGATACTGATTCAGGGGATCCTGCTGGTACAGATGATGAAGAGTCATCTGATGAGGAGGCTGACGATGAGGAGCCTGCTGATGAAGAGCCTGCCGATGATGAACCTGCTGACGATGAGCCTGCCGATGATGAACCTGCTGACGATGAACCTGCCGATGATGAACCTGCTGACGATGAACCTGTTGATGGAGACCCAGGTGATCCCGATGATTCAGGTGACCCTGATGATCCAGGTGATCCCGATGATCCAGGTGATCCCGATGACCCAGGTGACCCAGGTGACCCAGGTGATCCGGGAGATCCAGGTGACCCGGGAGATCCAGGTGATCCGGGAGATCCAGGTGATCCAGGTGATCCAGGTGATCCAGGTACCCCGGAAGATTTTGGTGATTCACCCGATATAATTGGTCCTGAAACCCCGGAAACTCCTGGTCTCCCACCCAATGAGGGTCTGCCAACAGAATCGGAAACCACAACC
>JAOZSB010000110.1 GCA_029939895.1 Desulfobacterales bacterium | reverse complement strand
AACGGGACACTACTGTAAAAAAGTATGTTTTCTGACACGCCCGGCCATTAAATGTGCAAGCACAAATATTGCCTGCCAACAGCATCTCTATAATGTAATTTTTTATCTATCTTATCACAGTTTTTTAATACAACCAAGTCTGATATTTTTTTTATAATCATAATTCAAGCATTGTTTTCATCCAAAAAAATTAAAGCCCAATCCAGAAATCGACTAAAGCTTTTTTAATCGATTTCTGCATTGGGCTTTAAGGGGATAAGCCACTTCTGGTACTACTTCTGGAATCCGGCCTATGCGTTAAACCGGCGTTCCCAGTCAAACTCCTTGGCAGTGACAATATCTTCCATCCTGCGGATGCGTTTTTCTACGCTTTCGAACCTTGATTTAAGGCGTATAATGGCACTTCTTCTGGAATGAACATATGTGTCGTAAAACTCTTCTTCGTCAATAGAACCCAGAGGGATAACAGGGTTCGGCTTCATCACCAGCGCACCTATGATATAAAGCCCGACCATGGGCCAGAACCCGGTAAACAGGGTGGATACTACAACCAGGGTTCTTGTCCATCCAAGGCTGAAGTTAAAATATTCTGCCAGCCCCTTGCATACGCCGAGTATCATGCCGTTTCTTGAACGGTATAGTCCTTTTTTATTAGATGTCGTCATTTTTTTCGTCCTTTCTGTCATCAAACCTGTCGAGCATTATCGTTTCAAGTGATTCCACCCGCCTCTCCATGTCACCAAGGCTATTGTAGATATCCTGAATCATCCTTGCCTCATCTGCATGGTATTTTCGGCCTTTTTGTGACAGACCACCACCTCTGGAAATCACCACAGTGCTGCAAATCAGAGCTATTACCATGATAATTGAGCCGAAAACTATTCCTACAATTAGAACGGAGTTCATATTTATACTCCCAATAAAATTAAATGTTTCTTCGAAGCTTTTTAGCTCAGTTTATACCGAAGGTCTGGTTATGAAATAAGCAAAAAAACTCACAATAAAATTAAATGTTAACAAAGGTTTTCACTTAGCTTATACCAAAGATTCGATTAAAAAATAAGCAAAAAATCACAACCTTTTTTCTGGAATTACAAAACCTTTAAATCTTCTAATTCCTTTTCAATTTCTTCGTCAACAACAAGCTTGTCAAATTCGTCTTCAAGGTGCGGTTTTCTGCCGAAATTTACCAGATCAGCCTCAGCCTCCAGGCGTTCTATCCTGTTTTCAAATTCATCAAATTTAATAACAGAATCCGAGGTGTCGATTTTTCTAATATCTTCCTGCGCCTTGATTTTTCTTTTGGCGTGGATATGTCGCTGAACCAGGATGCGTTGTTTTTCCCTGGCAGACTTGAGTTTATCTTCAAGCTGGCTGATATCGTCTTTATACTGGAGGATCAATGCAGCGTGTTCCGCAACTTCTTTTTCCAGGGATTCTGCCCGCTGCTGAAAGCGTCTTTTTTCCATGAGGGCTTCCTTGGCCAGGTCGTCGCGTCCTTTGTCAACAGCGAGTTTTGCCCTTTCGCCCCAGGATACTGCCTTGTCATTGGCACCGGTCTTTTGCCGTTCAATCTTTTTCTCTGCTGCCATAACTCCGGCGCATGATGCCTTGATTTCAACCAGCGTGTCTTCCATTTCCCGAATCATCAGCTTGATCAGCTTTTCAGGATCCTCGGCATTATCGAGCATTGAGTTGATGTTAGAATTTACAATGTCCTTAAATCTTGAATAAATGCCCATGATAGTTCCTCCAATTTTTTATTTTTGCCTGGATTTTGTTTTCCAGGCTGTTTTTTTTGTTTGTCGGCTGTTTTGTAATGTTCTTAGCTAACATTTTTTCCTGACATTTTTACTTAGAGCATTATCTGTGCCGAATTTGTACATTTTTTTTAACACCTTGGTTTTCAACGATTTTATTTGAATTTTCAAAATTTTTTACCTCTTGACCCGCCCAGCCCAATGTGCTAATATTAACCAAAATATGTTATTTCTAACCACAATACGGTCAATATATGCAAGATGCAATTGGACAATCTGAAGAATTCCTGGAATTCCAGGAAAGGGTCTCAAGGGCCGCAAAGGTAAACAGGCCAATCATAATCCAGGGAGAACGCGGAACCGGCAAGGAACTCGCTGCGCATCGGCTTCACTTCCTTTCTTCACGCTGGCAGGGACCATTCATGTCTCTCAACTGTGCCGCCCTCACGCCCACCCTTATAGATGCTGAACTTTTTGGGTACGAACGCGGAGCCTTCACAGGCGCAGACAGGCAAAGGCCAGGGCGATTCGAGGCTGCTACAGGCGGAACACTCTTTTTAGATGAAATCGCTTTGATCCCCATGGAGGTACAGGAAAAAATTCTGGGAGTAGTGGAGTACGGCAACTTCGTACGGGTCGGAGGAACCAAAAGCATTGAAACCGATGTCAGGATAATCGCAGCCGCAAACACGAACCTCCTGGAATTGGCTGAGCAGGGCAAATTCAAACACGACCTCCTCGACAGATTCTCCTTTGACGTGCTGTTCGCCCCACCTTTGAGAGAACGAAAAGACGACATCATGCTGCTCGCCAACCAGT
The DNA here is from genome assembly GCA_029939895.1 of Desulfobacterales bacterium. Classification (GTDB taxonomy): domain Bacteria; phylum Desulfobacterota; class Desulfobacteria; order Desulfobacterales; family JAOZSB01; genus JAOZSB01. Next base: position 9,721 of record JAOZSB010000110.1, on the reverse strand, counting down.
TTGCCGCTACCATGACCCAGGAACTGGGGCGCACTGATATTCCTGAATTTACCCAAGACGCAGAAGATGCGCTGCTGTGCCACACCTGGCCCGGAAATATAAGAGAACTGAAAAACACTATCGAACGGGCGGTATACAGATCCGACTCCAGCCTTGTGTCGGAAATAATCTTCAACCCCTTTAAACATCCATACAGCACCAGCATGGATAGCGGAGCTGATGAAACAGTGCCCCAAAAAATCGAACAACCTGAGCCGGAAGAAAAGAATACGCAGCAGCGCAGCACAATCAACGCTGCACCCCCTGCCCTGCTGACGCTATCTTTAAAAGAAGCAGTTAAAGACCTTGAGATAAAAATGATTTCAGCAGCCCTGAATAATGCAAAGCACAACAGAAAAAAAGCAGCAGAAGAACTCGGCCTGACCTACGGGCAACTGCGTGGACTTACGAGAAAATATAAGAATGCACTTGGAGAATAATCATATTTTGTGTCCCCAATAAACTTAAAAGTTTTGCCGGAGTTTTTAGTTTAATCCATACCTCTGGCCTGGTTAAGAAATAAACAAAAACCTGCCAAGACGTTCACTTCAACAATTGACAGCAGCAGTCCATATAGCCAAAAAACTGGCCCTATGCACAAAATGAAGGCTATAATTATTAAAAACCCAACACGCACAGACTGTTAGCATTATCGTAAAAATTTATTTTTGTTGATTTTTTTATGCAAAACAGCTTTAACAACCCAGCTATTGCATTATTTGATTAAGTATAATAATCAAAAATTATGATTTTTCAATTTTGAAAAAATCTAAAGCTTGAATTCTAACAAATGAGCAGGAGATGATAATGAAGCGAATTTTGGTAATATATTATTCGCAATCAGGGCAACTGAAAGACATCACAGATTCGGTTCTTGCGCCGATCTCTGCCAGTGGAGTCGCTACGGTCGAGTACGAGCAACTCAAGCCGATAAAGCCCTTTCCATTTCCATGGACAGCCTTTGAATTTGCAGATGCTTTTGCAGAATCATTTGATGGAATCCCCTGCGAACTTGAACCGCTAAGCAGCAAGGCCTTTGACGATTACGACCTGATAATACTTGCTTACCAGGTCTGGTACCTGGCCCCGTCCATTCCTGTTTCTTCATTTTTGCAATCACCAGATGCAGAAAAAATACTTAAAAACACCCCGGTGGTCACAATAATAGGTTGCCGAAACATGTGGCTCCTTGCCCAGGAAAGGGTTAAAAAGTATATTAAGGATGCTGGCGGTAAACTGACAGGCAACATCGTTCTTAAGGACAGGACAAGCAATCTTGTCGGTGTTTTGACCATTACTGCATGGCTTCTGACCGGCAATAAGAACAGGTTTATGGGAATTTTTCCATATCCAGGCGTGTCCGATGATGACATAAACAGGGCTGCAAAATTTGGAGAAATACTTATCTCTGAGCTTACGAGCACTGGCAAATCAGACCAGATAAAACTGTCAGGACAATCAACCCAGACAAAGCTTAATCAGACAGGAGCCGTTGATGTTGTTCCAGACTTTATTATTTTTGAAAGCAGAATAAGTAAGATTTTTTCAATCTGGGCAAAGTTCATTCGAAGTAAAGGCGGCCCTGGAAACCCCGCCAGAAAGGGCAGGGTCAGATTGTTTATTGGATATCTTTTAACTGCCATATTCCTTATTTCACCACTTGCAACAATTGCGACTGCAACTGCAAAGGTGGTAAAGAAGAAATCAATCCAAAAAAAAGTTGATTACTTTTCTTCACTTTCCATGGAAGAAACTGATGATAAAAAAATTTCAAAGGCCTGAAAAATGGAAGCTTACATAACTGACCTTGCAGCGTTTCTGCCAAATGATCCAGTAAGCAACGACGATATAGAGGACGTGCTTGGCCGAATAAATAACAGGAATTCCAAAACCAAACGGATTATTCTAAAAAATAACGGCATAAAGACCCGCCATTACGCAATCAATCCGAAAACCGGTGAATTAACCCACACCAACGCAGGACTCACAGCAGAAGCAATAAAAATGCTCAAACCCCATGATGACTTCACCACAAATGATATTGAATGCCTGTGCTGCGGAACAACCGGGCCAGACCTGATGATGCCTGGACACGCACTTATGGTGGCTGGTGAATTAGGGCTTTCTGGATGCGAAAGTGTTACAACCGCCGGGATTTGTGTAAGCGGAATGACTGCTTTTAAGTACGCCTGCATGAATGTAGCCTCCGAGTTTTCAGCAAATGCCGTGGCTACAGGCTCAGAGCTGTCCTCATCTTATATGCGGGCCAGATTCTTCACTCCGCTTTCTGATCCAGGAGTAGATATTGAAAAAAAACCAATACGGGCCTTTGATGCAGATTTTCTCAGGTGGATGCTGTCTGACGGTGCTGGCGCGGCTTACATTTCACCCAAAAAAAGTGAGACCGCCATATCCCTGAAAGTCGAATGGATTGAAAACGCAACATACGCCGGAGAGCTTGATACATGCATGTACGCAGGAGGGATTAAGCAGAAAGACGGATTAATGGCTGGCTGGCGAGAGACTGCGGCAATGGAAAAAAGCTCCGAGGTTCCAATACTCGCAGTAAGACAGGATACCAAACTGCTCGAAAAACATATTGTAGAAACCGCCATGCACAGATTGCTTGCCAAAACTGTAAAAAAATATAAGATCACTCCAGATGATATTGACTGGTATCTTCCGCATTTTTCATCCCATTATTTTAAAGATAAATTTTATCAAGGCATGAAAGAGGCAGGCTTTGAGATCCCATATGAAAAATGGTTTACAAATCTTTATAGCAAAGGTAATACTGGAAGTGCTGCTATTTTTATCATACTTGAAGAAATATTCAAGTCTGGCAAGTTGAAAACAGGAGAAAAACTCCTTTGTTTCATACCAGAAAGCGGAAGATTTTCACACTGCTTTATGTTGCTCACGGTAGTATAGAAGAAGAGAAGAAGAAGAGAAGCAAAAGGCTTTGCCGTTAATTTTATGTTATTTAGGAGTTTTTTGCTTACTTCACAACCAGACCATAGGTATAAACTAAGCAATCGGCTTCGTTGTTAATTTTATGTTATTTAGGAGTTTTACGTAAATGGATATTCAAAAAGTCAATTCAATATTCGAAGCAATTCAAATGAGCGAACTGTTCCCGCCCGACACTGCCGACAAATTCTTCGAAGCACTCTACGCCGATACAGAGGAAGGGGCTTATGGTATCCGCCTGGAATACAAAGGGGTTAAGGAAAACGCCCTTACCTTAGAGTTTGAACTTTACCAGAGACCCGGAAAGTGCCTGGCATGCAGTTTGACTTACGGTCTCCCGACCGTCTTCACACGCCATCCTGTTATAAATATTAAGGGCCTGGTAAATAAAATTGATAAAGAACTTAATGGAGAAGCAAAGTGCGGAGAGTGGCAACTCGGCAGAACAATGCCTCTTTCCGATGAACTACACGTGATACCACTAAGTATCAAGCTGGTGTAGCACCTTTTAAATAGTACCAGAGCAGTACAACAAATAAAGCTTTTGCTTATTTCATAACCAGACATCAGTTATAAACCAGGCAATCGGCTTTGACGAAACATTTAAGTTTGTTAGGGATATAAATGGAAAAAAAGACATGGTTTGAGGAAAATCCAAAAAAGACATACGCTATTATTTTCACGGTTTTCCTGTTGATAGTCGAAATCTGCATGAGGATACTCACGGCAAATGGAATTATAGTTTATCAGAAATACCCAACAAATTTCCTGCCAGTCTATTACAATGATATTAACCGCGACTTTGGGGTCTGGAGATATGCAAACGCAGAGTTTCGCCATAGTTCACCATGTTTTGACGTTTTGTATCAAAGCAATTCCTATGGTGCTCGTGATATTGAGCGAAAAAAGAAATCAAAGCACAATAACCGGGTCATAGTCCTTGGTGATTCATACGTTGACGGCTGGGGCGTTGACTTAGATAAAAGAATGACAAATCTAATAGAAAAAGAATCCGGCATAGAGTTCTTAAATTTTGGTACAGCAGGGTCTTTTGGCAGTATCCAGGAAATGGTTCTATACGACACATTGGCATCAAAATTCGACCACTCAGAAGTATTTATCTTTTTTCTTCCAAAAAATGATTTTAATGACAATGATCCAAATCATTTCAATCCAAAACGCTACAGGCCCTACCTTAAAGATGATGGCGACACAATGAGCGTTTACTACACAACCGATTTTGACAGCCGAAAATTAGACATTAGAAAGCCAGGCAAGACAATCAAAAACATCATAGACAACCAAGTATATACTCTCAATTTTCTTCGGTGGGTATCAAGGGAGTTAAAGACCGGACACGGGAAAAGAGATACCTCACCCTCAGACTTGTCATCTTCCTATGACAATTACACCGACATTGACATGAAGCGGCTCCTCCATACATATGAAATGATCGCAAAAAAAGCCGGGCCAGACAAAACCGTCCGTATCTTCACAATTCCTATAGCACAGGACTTTAATTATGCAGTAGTAAACGGGTTCAATTTCAAGCTGAATAAAGACATGAAAGCTTTTGCAGATAAACATCCAAATATTTATTACTACGACCTGCTTCCATTTTTTGTTGATGTTGCTAAAAAAGCAAATCTCCGCTACAAAGATTATACTCTCATATGCGATGGTCACTGGGGCGAATCAGGTCATGCGCTTGTTGCAAATGCTGTAATGAAGCTGGTTTATGGGCAGAAGTAGTTACTTATAATCCTGGATTTAAAAAAAGCGTATTTTCCAATTGTTTAAACAGGAGTACCAACCCGGGCACAAACCGCTACAGCTAATGAAAATACTATATCCGTGGTCAAATGCTCGGTAATTGACTTATCAAACATGATTTTTGATTCTGGCGGGAAGTCTTCATCACCCTTCCAGAAAAGTACTGCAACTGGAATACGGGAAGTAATTTTGAAGTAATATGCAGCATCTCCCATATTTATCTGAATCCCGTTATAATGCTCACAGGCTTTTCTGAAATCGCCCAGGTTATCTTTATAAAGCATGGCAATTTGATTTGTTGGAATTTCATGGGGCCCCCTGAAAAAAGTTGCACCGCCGACTATATCTTTTTCAGATATCCAACTGTTATAAACCTCGATTGCCTTTGAATTGACAAGATAATATACAAGGAAAAGATCAAAAAAATTATTTGGAAGAAACTTGTGATTGCCGACAGGCACTATAGATTTTTCATGCGGATTAACTTCAAATTCATCGCCCCAGGCTGATATGACAAATACTTTTTTTTCCTTATCAAACCTGCAACCTGATCGCCTGCACACATCATCAATTTTTTGTTCGGCAAGTTGCTCATAATACATGTTGTCGATCAAATTATCCAATTTTTCACCCACACAAATTTAAAAGGGTTTACTGCTGATCCATTGCCTTTAAAAGCATTTCCAGCGCATGGTTGTCCAGATCGCCTTTTGCTTCTGCAATTGAGATTGTGTGCATTCCCAGGGCTTTGTAGAGATGCAGCAGACCTGGTGTCTGCCTGCCGATGTCGTCAACATGGCGATCAATTGTTTTGGAATCGCCCCTTGCTATTGGGCCTGTGAGGGCATCGACTGTCCCAAGATTCTTAATATTGCTCAATGTGCCATATATCAACGGATAAAGCACATCCACAGCCTTTTCTTCTGGAATTCCTGCTTTTTCCATTAGCTTGAAAGACATATTCGCAAGAGCCACCATATAGTTTGATGCTACAACTGCGGAGGCATGATAAAGGGTTTTTGCTTCTGTTTTAATTAGCAGAAACACGGCCTCAAGGTCGTCAACTATCTGTTTTGCAACCTCCACGGCCTTTTCTTCACCTTCGACTGCTGCAATGATTCCCTTAAAGCGATTTTCAGCCATGGTATCACCGGCAAAGCTCTGGAGTGGATGCAACGAACCGATATGCGCCCCGGAAGCCTTTGCGCTTGAAAGCAGTGTTGATGGCTGGGCACCGCTGGGATGGAATACAACAGCATTATTTTTAAACCCGGATTTTGCTGCAATCTGTTCACAAACATCCTTAATGGAGCTGTCTGGCACACAAATAAAAACTATATCAGCTTTGCTGGAAATGGCTTCAAGGCAGTCTGAATGCTCATCACTGCCTGCTGCCTGGGCTGCTTTTTCTGCTGATTCTGCACTCCTGCTTGCAAACATTGCAGGCCCATACCCAGCCCTGACAAGCTGTACTCCAAGTGCTGTACCTACTTTACCACATCCTATTATAGCAAAACTTGGCTTCATACTATATCCTGAAAAGATTTAGTTTCTTATCTTTAAGTACTTCATTTGCAGCTTTGAGCTGCTCTTCACCAGATATCACAACTATTGCAGGGTTTTCTTCCTTTATCCCAAAGTATTTTTGTGCCACTTCTTTTACACGCACCTTGTTAATCGATAAAACCCCTTCCTTATAGTTTTCCCGAAGCTCGTCGGAAAGGCCGACCAAATCCCTGAAAAAAGCTCTCCTTGCAGATGGCCCAGGAGGATCAGGGCGATCAATATCCGAGCAGATTGAAAGTACTGCCTCCTTAATATCTTCATCAGAAAAGGCACCGGAAACCATGAAATCAAGGGCTTTATCATAGACATCAAGGGTTCTGACAATGTGTGGATCCCGGTATGATGCTAAAAAGAAATGTCCGTCAGAGGAGTTGTATGCAGCAAGTCCACCGTAGGCACCGCCTTTTTCCCGTATCTCTCTGTGAAGAAAAAGTGATTTAACCAATCGACTCAGTACTGCCAAAGCCGGAGCATCGGCATGTGATAACTTTACTGTATCAAAGGCCCTGGCAACAAAGGATACTGCGCTGTTGGTGATCCAGCCTTCGCATGGAACAATATTTGACGGCATTACTTCTAATTTTGAATCACTGCCAGTATCAGACAGTGAAAGGCGTTTTCGCAATTTTTCAAAATCTGTTAATGCAAGGGAAGTAGCTTCCTCATTACCTACAAGCCCGGCCTTTAATGTGGAAGATGAGAAAAGTGCCTCAGCGATTCTGGAGATATTTTCCGAAAGTGCAGAAAGATTTTTATCGGAAAGGCTGTCGGAAAACTCCTTTATCACTTGCAAATGACCGACTCCGCCCCATAACTCAGAAAGCGCAGAACCTGTGCCGAAATTACGGGAAGCAAGGGACATGGCATATCTATGACCATTCCTGACAATTGATGATTCTAACCCTGCTCTGTATTCGAGAAGCAGATTCTTCAGTCGATCTGTATCTGAAAAATCAAAAGCTGTTAAAAGTTCATCAGCGATTTCAAAGGCCTTTTCCCGATTAACATCAAGGCACTTCATGCTGAAAACCCCAAAGGGCAGGCAGTCGGATTTACCGGAATAATCAGACCTGACCGAGGCGGACAGGCTGACACCGCCGGTATACATATCGATGAGACCAGCCATTTGAGCGTAGTCTCTTTTTTGCGTTCCTGCCTTGGTAAAAGCACGACAGAAGAAAGGCACAAGAGGAACGAGTTCCTTTTCAATTACGCCAGCGTCTGCCACCGCAGTGAAATAGAGTATATTTGATGTTTCCCTGTTATAAACAGAAGCATTGAGGTTTTCATCCCTCTTGCTCATTTTTTCAATCTTAATCCCCTTGGGGATATCTTCTACACCCAGGGTTGGCAGGCAGGATATATCTTCTTCAGATTCCTGGAGCAGGGCAAGTTCTTTTGATGTATCAATAATCTTCTGTTTTTCTTCTTTACTTAATGAATCTTCTATCTTCTTTAGTTCCTGCTCTGTCCTCTCATTTTGCTTACTACGCATTTCATGATCCGGGGAGAGCACCACAAGCGCCCTGTGGGAATTTTCAAGAAAGAACTCCTTAATAATATTTTCAAAAAAGTTAGTCTTTTCTGATTCTTCCTTGATATATTCAATGTCATTATCAAATTTGAGAACTGACCCTGGGTCGCCGCCGTGAATCCAGGTTCCTGTACAATAGAGCAGGAGTTTGAGTCCATAGGGGTATGGCGAATTGGTTATTTCACGCCTGTTAAATTCAATCTTATGAATGGCCGACTTCTTCAGGTCATCAGGAATCCCGTTTATTGATAATTCTTCCAGAACAGTTAATACAATTTTTTCTACTTCATTTGCATCGCTTTCATTGATCTCTTTAAGTCCGCAGGAAAAAAATGTATCTAAATAATCAGGGTCATAACCCGTTCCATCGCTCAAGGCCGCACCAAGCCCGGAGTCAATCAGCGCCTTTCTAAGAGGTGAGCCAGAATTACCCAGAAGCATATGCTCAAGGAGTTTGAAAGAGAGCGTTTTCCTTGAGTCCCGGACATCGGAAATCAGCCAGGCAACTGATGCCTGTGACTTTTTTCCGTTATCTTCTTCTGGTGTCAGTGGATAGTAGTACTTTAATTTTTTAGGTTTTGTAAAACGTGGCTGACCTGGGACATCAGTCCCTGGATCAATTGCAGTAAACCTTGAAAGTACTTTTTCCGATATAAATTTCAGGCTGTCCACCAAAGAAATATCACCGTAAGTATAGAAAAATGCATTACTGGGGTGGTAGTGTGTTGCGTGGAAGGCCTTTAAATCTTCATGGGTAAGGCCAGGAATTTCCGCTGGGTCACCGCCTGAATTGATACCATATGTAGTGTCAGGGAAAAGAGCATTTGACAACGACTGCCCCATTATCTGATCAACTGAGGACATGGCTCCTTTCATTTCATTATAGACAACGCCTTCATATGTCAGGCCCTCTTCATCTGCTTTTACTTCCAGCCTGTGCCCTTCCTGCATAAAACTAAGCTCGGAAATCTCAGGAAAAAATGCAGCATCAAGATAAACATCCATCAGATTGAAGTAATCCTTTCTATTTTGTGTAGAAAAAGGATACATCGTCCAATCCGGTGCAGTAAAGGCGTTCATAAAAGTATTAAGGCTGCGCTTGAGCATAGAGAAGAATGGATCTCTGACAGAATATTTTTCAGACCCGCACAACACAGTATGTTCCAAAATATGTGCAACGCCAGTGGAATCGTCAGGGACTGTTTTGAAAATTACTCCAAAGGAGTTTTCCTTATCATCACGCTGAATATGCATATGCCTGGCCCCTGTTTTACCATGGGACAGGATATGCATCACAGCGGCAATCTCTTTAATCTCAACACTCTGCACACAGGTGTAGCCATATTTTTCGATCTCTGAAGAAATCTTATTGTCTTGAGGCATATTATTGTTTTTCCGTTTTCATAAACTGCTTTGCATAGTTTTTGCTATACGGTTTTGTAAAGCCCCCTGCCGACCCGTTTGATTTTACCGAGCTTGTTGAGGCGGAAGATTATATTTCTAAGTTTTTTCTCATCAAAACCTGTTTTTTTCTGAATATCACTGACCCCCACTCCTTTATCGGATGCATTAATTACATCATAAACTGTGTCAGTTGCTGACATTCCAGGTGTTCTTTTGCTCCCCTTTGCCGGGCCCCTTTTCTTTCCGCCACCAGATCTAACCAGTTTTTCAAGTTGATCAAGCTTTGAATGGATCTGTTTCATGTCCTTTTTTGTGGGATGCCGTATCTGCTCAAAAATAATTTTACCATTGCATCGAAACTAATTGCCTTGCTACTTGGCCTAGCCATAAAAATTCCTCCAAAATTATTGTTATTAGTAATTACACAGAAATGAT